>NZ_JAWJYP010000011.1:0-99367 GCF_033063275.1 Nitrosomonas sp. Is37
TTATAGCAAGATCATCAACTATATCTCATCCTTTGAGAATCCCTTATCGACTCTATTTAAGTGCAGAATGCTCTAGTCTTATAGAGTAATCTTCCTCTAACAATAAAAATTCAATTGAAGACTATATGACTTGATGGCATCACCTTTGTGAAGGGGGCAACTTTTGGGGCAACTTAGCACTCCAAGAATTAAAATGTTATTTGTTAATAAATATTTAAATAAATTATTCGATAGTCGACGCTCCAAAACTAACCCTTCATCCGGTTGGTTTTTTTTCGCTTACTCTCGCGTGTCTGTGAGGGTTTATGCGGATTCTTGCGGACTTCCTGCTTGCAGCAAATGGTCACGATTTTGTCATTATTCTCTCCACCCTACCTGTCAAGCAAGCGCGAAATTCGCAAGCTCATATTTTTTAGCCCATTAAAATCAACTAATTACGCACAGACTAATCAAGCAGTTGTTTTTTAGCATTGGCAGGGAGAGGAAGCTGCCCCAATTCTGCGATTGGAGAATGCCGTTGATAACGCTCCTCCAATGACAGCATCCGACTAAATCGATCGGCTGATTTGAGTCGATTCCGCTACTTACCAATGTCTCAAAAATGCCAGAAAGAGACGACCAAGCTTCAGCTCCAAGGTCACCATTCGTACGTACGCGGCAGGTCGAGTCCCGACTGTTGAAAACCTTCTCCATTAGTATGCTATATTAAAAGCAGTAAATTTATTCACATAGCTCGTCGAGCATCTTCGCTGGTTTGAGAGGAGACAACAGTGCAGTGCTAGCAAGATACGAAAAGCTCGAAGACTATGGAAACGAATGCTGGATCCGGGCGTCACCTATGACCGAAATGTGTAGGCATATCGTTGCGCACATAAGCCGCCCATAGAATAACGAAGCATCCCTCAGGAGTGCCCCCATGAATCCTAGAATTGACGGTACCAAATTTGGCTCCATCACTATAGATGGGTCTGATATCGAACACGATGTTCTCATCAGGCTTGCAGGTGAGATCAAGAAGAGAAAGAAAAAACTATCCAAGGCAGTATTCGGTACATCTCATATCATCTCGCTCGAAAAGGCTGAGCACATATTCGAAAAGGGAGCTGAACGGCTTATCATTGGCTCAGGTCACTATGGCAATATAACGCTCTTGGAAGAGGCATCAGAGTATTTCAAGAAAAAGGAGGTCCGAGTTGATCTCTCACCTACTCCCGAAGCCATTCACCAGTGGAACAAGGCTAAAGGCCCAACCATCGGACCTTTTCATGTTACTTGCTGATCTCTGAATCCCGTCATGCATTTATATGACTATTCCTTAGTCCCTCCTACCCAATCGCGACTAACTCGTCTATCACCATGAGCGATTATTCTCTCATTAGCTGGAACGAAGCTGGCATTGAAAGATCAGCTCGCTGGTATTCAGAAAAGGGGATGCCTGCGCCCAGGCGCGTGCTGGTCATCGATGATCGCATGACTGCAGATGTTGCTTACCGCTTGGTCTGCGAAGGAACAGCACTACTGTGGAAGGGTGATTTTCAAAACGCACGCCAATTACTGCAGGCATTGGCAAGGCGAATAGATAAAAAACGACTCGCACACAAAACAACCTCGTCACCTACCGAACTCTTTCATCGGTACCGCCAGACTCAATCCCAACGTGCCCGCATTTTGGGCAGCCTACTGATTCCTTTCAATGCAGATCACAGCATCCCTTTACGCCGCGCGCCCGATGTCCGCTTGGAGTGTCTGGAAGCGCATGGGCCACGGACAGAAGCTTATATCGCATCACTTTGTGAATTACAGGGACTGATCGGGGCCTTTGAGTGGCGTAAAAAGGGCATAGCGTTGCCAGCGTTGGGTGACCGTATTCACCCGCATTATGGTGTGTTTGCACCCATTCGAAATGAGTACGTGGATCTGGTCATAGACACCCCTTTACCCAGGCAAGTCACGGCACAGTCTGTCGCGTTTGATATCGGTACCGGAACAGGCATACTGGCCGCCGTGCTGGCGCGTCGGGGATTCCAGCGCATTGTCGCGACCGATCTGGATGTACGTGCCATTAACTGCGCGCGCGAAAATTTGACCCACCTGGGCATAGCAACCCAAGTGGATCTGGTGCAAACAAACCTCTTTCCGGAAGGACAAGCATCGCTGATCGTATGCAATCCGCCGTGGATTCCCGCGCGGCCCAGCTCACCGCTTGAACATGCGATATTCGACCCGGAAAGTCGAATGCTGTGGGGATTTTTGCATGGACTCAGCCTACATCTGGCACCCGAAGGCGAGGGTTGGCTGATTCTCTCCGATTTTGCCGAACACCTTGGGTTGCGCACTCGTGCTGAATTACTTGCTGCCATTGACGCGGCGGGCCTGAAGGTTCTGAGTAAATCAGATGTCAAGCCATACCATAAACGCGTCGCGGATACCAGTGACCCGCTGCACGCTGCTCGTGCAGCAGAACTCACCTCATTATGGCGGTTAACAGCAAAATGACCATTGAGCTGGAACGCAGAGTGCCTATAAATCCGTGTATTTTTTTGCGGTCCCTTTGGATTTTGCAACAGGATACTTCAGCGCATTCTTTTCAATCTTCTCCAGCATGATTTGTTTAACATTAAAATCGTATTTTTCAGCCAGCAGAAAAGCAAATGCGAAGACATCGGCAAGCTCTTCCTTCACTTTGTCGATGTCTGCTTGCTCAGAAGGTTTCCAAAGAAATGCTTCCAGAAGCTCGCCGGCCTCAATATTCAGCGCTAAGGCGAGATCTTTCGGATTATGAAATTGCGCCCAATCCCGCTCATCACGAAACTCAACTAATGCTTGAATAATTTCTTCAATGTTGTTCACTAGAGGTAGGTCTCAACTGTGACTAATGAAAGTTTTTTCCAGTTTGCAGCCAGGTTAAAGCTCCCAGTCCTGCTACACGACCACTGGCCAAAGCAGCGGTGAGTAAATAACCACCGGTTGGAGCTTCCCAGTCAAGCATCTCTCCTGCGCAAAATACACCCGACATAGTTTTCAGCATTAATTGAGCATCCAGCGATTCAAAACAAACTCCGCCTGCGGTACTAATCGCTTCATCTATCGGGCGGGTAGCAATTAATTTCATCGGCACAGCCTTAATCGCAGCAGCCAGCAGTTCTGGATTAGCAAATTCTGTAGCAGACAAATATTCTCGCAGCAGTCCTGCTTTCGCTCCCTCAATACCAATCCGACTACGCAAATGATTAGCCATAGACTTGGAGCCGCGCGGTTTTGCTAACTCTTTGACCAAACGGGGCAAGTTCTTATCAGGGACAAGATCAAGATAAACAGTCACCGAACCACAAGCATTAATCGTGTCACGTAACGGCGCAGATAAAGCATAAATCAAACTGCCTTCAATACCAGTCACGGTGATCATTAATTCTCCCAGTTTTTGATAACTTTTCCCGGTAGCATCCGTAAAAGATAGTATCACCGATTTCAACGGCTGCGCAGCAAAGCGGCCACGAAAATACTCACTCCACAGTACTTGAAAACCGCAATTGGCAGGTTGTAATGGGGCGATAACTACACTTTGTTCTGCCAATAATGGCAACCATGCTCCGTCGGAGCCTAATTTTGCCCAACTACCACCGCCTAACGCTAAAATCACAGCATCAGCATGAATTAATATTTCACCGTCTGGCGTTGAAAACTTTAATGCTTGATTTGCCTCCCAACCGCACCAACGGTGGCGGGTATGAAAAGTTACACCGGCAGATCGCAAACGACGTAACCAGGCTCTTAATAAAGGAGCAGCTTTCATTTCTAGCGGAAATACGCGTCGTGATGAACCCACAAAAGTTTCAATGCCCAAATCACGTGCCCAGTCCCTTACCATTTGTGGCGTGAAATGATTCAGTAACGATTCTATTTCTGGCTGTCTACTGCCGTAACGCAAAACAAAGTCGTTAAAAGGTTCAGCATGAGTCAGATTCAAACCACCTATTCCTGCCAATAAAAATTTGCGCCCGACTGAAGGCATTGCATCATAAAGGTGAACTTCTAAGCCTGGTTGACTTAACACTTCCGCAGCCATTAATCCCGCGGGCCCGCCACCGACAATGGCAATTGTAGACATGGTAGTTAAAATACCAAAAAAGAATTAAATTGCCAATCATCCTCTATCATTGGAGCGAACTGATGATATTTTTAATAAAACTGAGTCTGATTTTGCAAAGGTGTCCAATTCACAGGCTGTGAACAAATTGTCCAAAATAAGATTTGGCAAATTCGAGAATTTCTCAGCGCATTGCACAAGCTCTTCATTATCATCAGATTGACCACTTTCTGAAGTTGACCAGCCATTCATGGAGCAGTTGAAATTGGATCTTTTTGGCACGAAGCGGCCATTTCAATGATGCTAATTGCCAGTGCTTATTCAATTCTATTTTTGAATACGTCAAATTAAATCCAAACTTTTAAACCTTATTGGTTATTTTTCTCTCTGTTTTTCCGCCATTTTCTGAAGGGTTGTCATCATCTCCATGGGTAATGGAAAAACGATCGTGGAACTCTTCTCACCAGCAATTTCGGTAAGCGTTTGCAAATAACGAAGCAGCAGTGCCTCAGGTTGTCGCGCAAGAACCTGCGAAGCTTCCAATAAGTGTTGCGATGCCTGAAGCTCACCCTCGGCATGGATAATCTTTGCGCGCCGCTCGCGTTCTGCTTCTGCCTGTTTGGCTATCGCCCTAATCATGCTTTCATCGAGATCAACGTGCTTGAGTTCCACATTGGCAACTTTAATACCCCAAGCTCCGGTTTGTTCATCCAGAATTTTCTGGATATCATTGTTGAGTTTTTCTCGACTTGCCAGCATCTCATCCAATTCATGCTGACCAAGCACAGAACGTAAAGTAGTCTGGGCTAACTGACTGGTTGCAGTATTGTAATCCTCCACCTGAATAATAGCTCTTTGTGGATCAATAACTCGAAAATATAAAACTGCATTTACTTTTACCGAGACATTGTCGCGCGATATCACGTCCTGAGTGGGTACGTCCATGACAACAGTACGTAAATCAACTCGTACCATGGCCTGAATAATCGGGATAACAATAACCAAGCCTGGTCCTTTAACCTTCCAGAATCGCCCTAATAAAAACACGACACCCCGTTCATATTCACGCAAAACCTTGAAAGCACTAGCCAGAAAGAAAACAACAAATCCGAGAGTCAATGTAATCGTTGATACCATATCTATATCCATGCTAATTCTCCTTTGAATTATGCTGATTATAGGTTTCCACTTCCAGCATCAGACCTTTTATTGCAGTCACATGGACTTTCTGTCCACGACGTAATGGTATGCTGGTTTTTGCTCGCCACAATTCCCCATGCACCCTGATCCATCCTTCATTGTCGAAATCATCAACCACTTCTCCGATATCACCTATCAGTTCTTCTCTGCCGCTCACGACAGGGCGTTTTCTGGCTTTTATCGCCATACCCACCACCACTAGAAAAAATCCTGCAGTCATTAAAGTAACCGTAGCAATCAGTGGAATAGAAATACCATAGCCGGGTATATCCATATCAAGCAACATGATAGAACCCATGGCAAAAGCGATCATACCGCCAATTCCAAGTGCACCAAAACTGGGCACAAACATTTCAGCCAGCATAAATACGATACCAAGAAAAATAAGCGCAAGTCCGGCATAATTGATAGGTAATACTTGGAATGCAAATAACGCGAGTAATAAACAAACTGCACCCACCACCCCGGGTATAATTGTGCCTGGATGGGCAAACTCTAATATCAATCCATAGAAACCAATCAGCAACAAAATATAAGCGATATTGGGATCCGTGATGATTGCCAGCAATCGTGTGCGCCAATCCTGTTCAAGATGCTGGATATTGATTCCTTGAGTTGATAATGTTATTTCTTGCCCTTGTATGTTGATTATGCGTCCATCAATCTTACTCAGCAAATCAGGAATATCAACCGCGATCAAATCAATCACGCCTTCGGCCAGTGCTTCATCAGCTGTTAAGCTAGCAGCCTCACGTACCGCTTTTTCTGCCCATTCAGCGTTCCGTCCACGCATCTGGGCAAGACCACGGATATAGGCAACTGCATCATTAATGATTTTTTTCGTCGTGGGATCTTGCATATTGGCTTCTTCATGCTGATTATTTTGCGATTTTTTATCAGATGAATCGGGAGCACCTGAAAAACCGCCTACTTTCACAGGTGTAGCGGCACCCAAGGTAGTAGCGGGTGCCATGGCAGCAATATGGCTTGCATAAAGAATATAGGTACCCGCACTGGATGCACGAGCCCCACTTGGTGCAACATAGCTGACAACAGGAACGGGAGAGGCAATGATTTCCTGAATGATCTCGCGCATTGAGGCATCCAGACCACCGGGTGTGTTTAGCCGAATGATGACAAGCTGAGCATTGTATGTTGCCACACTAGCAAGACCGCGTTTGATATAATCATGACTAGCTGGACCAATGGCACCCTCAATATCCAACCATAATGCTGTGCTACCAGCCTGTACTATCAGCGGGCACAATCCATATGAGAAAAGCAGCAGGATAATGCTGAGTTTGATTTTCAATCGAAAAAAAACCTGCTCAACTTTTCTCTCAGGACACATTGGATTATCACCCACTTAACCAGATTTTACGAAGGCGCTCCCGATTGAGAGCCAGCCATTGCAATGCTATGATCGCGCTGGCTGCAATAATTTTTCCTGAAGCTAATAAAGATAGGGCCTTATCTACAGTCATCACATGGACTTTGATATCTTCCCCTTCTTCCATTTTGCCATAGATCCCATCTACATGCGTAGAGTCGACCTTACCACAAAATAAAGCTATGCGTTCTGTTGTTCCACCTGGGCTGACCAGATAATCATAAAGAGGAACAAGTTCATGGATATCGCAACCAGCTTCTTCTACCGCTTCCCTTCTCACAACCTCTTCTGCAGACTCATTCGCTTCGATGATGCCGGCTACAATCTCCATCAGCCATGGTCCACTGGATATGGGCATCGCACCCACTCGGAATTGCTCAATCAACACCACTTGATCCCTTGCTGGATCATAGGGAAGAACCGCGGCAGCATGGCCACGCTCCAACAACTCACGAATAATGGGTTGACTCCAGCTGCCACTGAACAGACGATGGCGCAAGGTGTATCGCTCCATACGAAAGAAACCTTGGAAGCACAGTTCTTTTCGTATAATTTCTACTCCCGCTTCTGTCATACCCCTTCCTCGTCGATAAAATTATTGAATTAGATCTCTATTCACAGTAGTACTAAATTATTTCTATGAATGAGCTCAGATTCATCCACATAGCCGAGAATAGACTGAATTTCATGGCTCGGTCGCCGCATGATTTTTTGAGTTTCCTTGGCGCTATAATTAATCAGACCACGCGCAATTTCATTCCCTTCTTGATCCAAACAAGCCACTGCTTCTCCTCGCTCGAAGCCACCTCTGACATCTATCACACCGATCGGTAATAAGCTTTTTCCTTCCGTGACAAGTGCTTTCATGGCACCCGAATCAAGGATTACACTTCCCCGAACCTGTAAATGGTCAGCTAGCCATTGCTTTCGTGCAATGAGCATCGGCATGGTGGCTAACAAAAGAGTACCAATTGCCTCACCTTGCGCTAGACGAACAAGTGCGTTAGTCTCTCTCCCCGAAGCGATAAGGGTATGCGCGCCGCTTCTCGCTGCACGCTTTGCTGCAATAACTTTACTTTGCATTCCACCCCGTCCAATTTCGCTGCCAGCCCCTCCCGCCATAGCTGCTATTTCTGGATCACCAGCATTGGCTTCCTGGACTAATTTGGCATCCATATTTTTACGCGGATCACTGGTAAATAATCCAGCTTGATCAGTAAGTATAACGAGCACATCGGCTTCAGTGAGATTGGTAACTAGGGCAGCCAAAGTATCGTTGTCACCAAAACGTATTTCATCAATTGCAACCGTATCATTTTCATTGATGATTGGTATGATATTAAGTTTCAATAAAGTAGTGAGTGTTGAACGGGCATTCAGGTAACGCCTGCGGTCGGATAAATCATCATGCGTAAGCAATACCTGAGCCGTAAGTAACTTATAGCGACCAAAACAGGCTGCGTACGCTTGTGCCAGCCCCATTTGTCCAATGGCTGCAGCAGCTTGCAATTCATACAATGCGGTGGGACGTTTTTTCCAGCCCAACCGCTGCATGCCTTCAGCTATGGCACCTGAAGAAACTAATATAATTTCTTTCCCCATATCTTTGAGGTGAGAGATCTGAGCAGCCCAGCGGGCGAGTGCATCATGATCAAGCCCCTGACCCTGATTGGTGACAAGACTGCTCCCAACCTTGATAACGATACGACGAGCTTGTTTCAATATTGATTGGCTCATTATTCAGTAGTCACCGCTAATTCTTGTTCGAGATAATTCATAATGGCATATATCAATGCATTACAACCTTCACCTGTCAATGCTGAAACCCCAAACCACTTACCTTCCCACTCAAAATCACGAATAAATTTATTACATAACGCATCACGCTCCGAATCAGGCAGCATATCAATTTTATTCAGCACTAACCAACGAGGCTTCTGATAAAGTGTTTCATCATATTTTCTGAGTTCTTCGATAAGCGCCTTAGCTTCATGAACTGGGCTTATCTGTTCATCTAAAGGCGCAATGTCGATAACGTGAAGCAATAAACGCGTTCTTGCCAAGTGTTTCAGGAACCGATGACCAAGCCCTACCCCTTCTGCAGCACCTTCTACTAAGCCGGGAATATCTGCCATGACAAAACTTCGGTCTTGATCTACCCGGACTACACCTAGATTGGGATGGAGCGTAGTAAAAGGATAATCCGCTACCTTGGGGCGCGCTGCTGATACTGCTCGAATCAGGGTTGATTTTCCAGCATTCGGCATACCCAGAAGGCCAATATCTGCTAGCACCTTGAGCTCTAGCTTTAGCTCAAAAGCTTCTCCAGGTTCACCATGGGTAAATTGCCTTGGTGCGCGGTTGGTACTGGATTTGAAATGAATATTACCTAATCCTCCTGTTCCACCTTTAGCCAAAAGTACTTTTTGTTGATGATGTTGCAGATCTGCTACGATTTCACCAGTAGCTATATTGGTAATGATCGTTCCTACAGGCATACGCAAAATAATATCGTCTGCGCTCTTACCATAACAGTCTGAACCGCGCCCATTTTGACCTTTTTTAGCACGAAATAAAGGTGTAAAGCGATATTCAACCAGAGTATTAATATTATGATCGGCAATCGCGTAAATACTACCACCACGACCACCATCACCACCATCTGGTCCACCCTTGGGAATAAATTTTTCCCGACGAAAACTGGCTATACCATTGCCCCCGTCACCTGCAAATACTTCGATCTTTGCTTCATCAATGAATTTCATAAACTTGTCTCAATTGTCTCAACCTGAAATCAGTTCAAGGTACAAAAATAAGCAGGCATTGTATTTAGCGGTAGCCTCACAAATAAAAAAAGCCCCATCATATTGAATGGGGCTTTTGAGAATTTAACGAGTTTAAACAGGTATAATTGATACTGTTTTGCGATTAAGTGCACTTTTTACACCAAATATAACCTTCCCTTCAATTTTTGCATATAAGGTATGGTCCTTACCAATGCCAACATTTTCTCCAGGATGAAACTGAGTGCCACGTTGACGAACAATAATACTCCCAGCCTTAATCAGTTCTCCTCCAAAACTTTTTATCCCTAGACGTTTGGAATGTGAATCGCGTCCATTTCGCGAACTACCACCAGCTTTTTTATGTGCCATTTAATTCCTCACTTCTTTATTTACGCTGAAATACCAGTTATCTGGATTTCGGTATAATTTTGTCGATGTCCTTGATGCTTCTGATAGTGCTTGCGGCGGCGCATCTTAAAGATGCGTATTTTATCATGCCGCCCGTGTCCTACAACAGTAGCGCTGACCTTTGCACTATCAAGAAATGGTTTTCCAATTGATACATTCTCACCTTCGGAAACCATCAAAACTCGATCAATTACCAAGTCACTGCCAGCTTCCGCTACAATTTGTTCTATTTTTAATTTATTACCGACTTCAACACGATATTGTTTTCCGCCAGTTTTTATTACAGCATACATATCCTATTCATCCCTTTTCATATATTTTAAAATTATACAATTCTATGAACATCTTGTGTGACAAATATTTAATATCTATTTACACCATCTAGCTTGACACTTAAGCTGGGACATTTCTACTATAGTTATTTCTTCAAGGGGTTGTTGTGCCAATCGAACGTATTAGGAGCTTTATTGCTCAAGACATGAGCGCTGTTGATGCTGTGATTCGACAAAAGCTTCATTCTCAGGTCGCACTTATTCATCAAGTAGGTGAATACATCATTCATAATGGAGGCAAACGACTGCGCCCAGCACTGGTTATTTTATCTGCTGGTATCTTTGGTTATTCCGGGCAGCATCACCATAATCTAGCTGCAATAGTTGAATTCATTCATACAGCAACACTGCTACATGATGATGTAGTAGACGAGTCACAGTTACGGCGAAATAGAGCTACCGCAAATGCTTTATTTGGTAATGCTGCCAGTGTATTAGTGGGAGATTTTCTTTATTCGCGCTCCTTCCAGATGATGGTAGAAGTAAACAATATGCGCATTATGCAAGTACTATCTGATGCCACTAATATCATAGCCGAAGGTGAGGTCCTACAATTACTCAATTGTAGAGATCCTGATGTAGAAGAAGAGAATTATCTACGTGTTATTCGCTTTAAAACCGCTAAGCTTTTTGAGGCTGCTGCTCGTATTGGGGCAATCATTGGCAACGCCACTCAACCTGAGGAAGAGGCTTTGGCAGTTTACGGAATGCACCTGGGTACAGCATTCCAATTGATCGATGATCTGCTTGATTATTCAGGCGATTATCAGGATACTGGCAAGAATCTTGGTGATGATCTTGCAGAGGGTAAACCAACACTTCCCCTCATTTATGCCATGCGCAACGGTTCTGATAAGCAAGCAAATATCATACGCGAAGCCATTAGAACAGGCGGAGAAAGCGGATTCCAGACTGTTCTAGAGATTATCCAGGAAACAGGTGCTCTTGATTATGCAAAACAACGCGCACAAAATGAAGCTGAAATAGCTTCAGAAGCTATCGCAAATTTGGCTGATTCTAGCTATAAGGAATGTTTGTTACAATTGGCTCATTTCGCTGTAACAAGAAATCATTAACGAAATTTAATTGATCCTCCTTGTTGCCACCAAAATAAGTCTGAGATAAAACTCAGCATGCCTAATGTATATTCATAAGATATTCACGGGGTGTAGCTCAGCCTGGTAGAGTACTGCGTTCGGGACGCAGGCGTCGGAGGTTCAAATCCTCTCACCCCGACCAACCCTATATAAGCTGCTATTCCATTTCCAAATCAAAGATGACGCAAGAGCGAACCGCAGACAGTATAAATAATACGGCAAGGTGAAGCCGACAAAGTTAGGTTTGATTTAGAAATGGAATTACTTATCCGGCCTTCTCTGATTAAGCTTTCAGCGCACATACAGACTGGCCAAATGCTTGCAATCCTTCAATTACTCTCCCGTCTTCAAGAGTAATTGGCTGGGGTAATAAGATAAATGGCTCATTTCCAGCAGTAATTGAAACGATTGACAAATCTAACCGACTTGCCCAGCATTTGATGGCATCGCGACCGATAAATGTATTCAGATGAACATTTGGTTTACCCAAAAGAATATTAGCGTAAGTAGCTTCAAAAATATCCCAATTTTGGGGAAATTCCAGGAATGAAAAAATTATCATGCCATCTTTTTTGATGACTCTTCGAGCTTCAAGTAAATAACAGTAGATTTCTTCGTAAAGTAAATGAGTAAATACCGAGAAAAAAACACAAAAATCTGCACAACTGTTGGGATAAGGAATAGAAATGTTCTCAACTTTTTTGAATTGCCAATTGG
The DNA here is from genome assembly GCF_033063275.1 of Nitrosomonas sp. Is37. Lineage (NCBI taxonomy): Bacteria > Pseudomonadati > Pseudomonadota > Betaproteobacteria > Nitrosomonadales > Nitrosomonadaceae > Nitrosomonas > Nitrosomonas sp. Is37. Next base: position 12,018 of record NZ_JAWJYP010000011.1, read on the forward strand.
AAGGACTATCTTTCTTGGCGTAATCAAGCAACTCATCAACGACATCAGTTCCTAAATATTTTCCATTTACTAGATAAGGAATCATGGCTTTTGCCAAGCGCCCCGAACCACAACCTACATCAATCAATGTATGATCTGGTAATAAGCCATAATGAATGAGCAATTGCTTTTCGATTTGACCCCATGCAACAAAGTTACCCCCGATAGCACGCGACATAGCCTCATCCAATGGATACTGCTCCATCAAATTTCTCACTAGGTTTCGGTAATCTTCGACAAAATGAAATTTCTGGCTTCCATTTTGTTTACGAAAAGCATTATTTCGTTTCTCGTAGTTACCATATTGCTTAAAATGATCATAACCGGAGCTAAACACTCCTTGTTGTACAGCTTTAGCAACATCAGGATTGATGGAAAGATAAGCAGCTTCATCCCATTCTGCTGGGATAGTGTTTGGAGAAATTATAATTTTAGACATATGATCTCTTAATTGATAGATTCAAGTTTGAATTGCAACAACGCATAGTAAATCGACGTAATTTACCGATATTTAACCCAGATATTTCACCAGGCTAGCCTGTAACATGATGTAAAAGCTGATGAACAAGCGCTTTCGGCTAGATTCACTTAAATTCAATTTATATCGTTGGCCTTCGCGCGCTGACGGGAAATTTGTGACATCTTTCCACTCCTACTTTGCACCAATTGCCGCGAAGATTGGCTTGGCGTGGAATACGTAAATCTGCTCGCAAACCGCCTCGCTATCATTCCATGTCCTGGCTAAATATTCGGGTTAAAAGAATATGCTAAAAGAATATCTCAGTGAAGCTTCTTTAGGAAGTCCTAAATAAGAAACTATTTGACAAAACGCTTGATAACAACTTACATACCGCCTGCAACGCTGGAAGCACGTGATTCTAAACAATGTTGAAATATGGCAAATCAGTTTCCCCTTGTTTGGTCTACTGGGAATGTGATAAGTGAAGAGGGGGGGTATCACAGACGCAATTACTTTCTTTAATTTGTGGTGGAATTTCGGGTAATAGCAAAGCGGAGAAATCCATCTCCGTTCATTCCATTACTACAGTTTATGTTTCTTTATCGATAAAGAAAGGAAAATAAATTAAACTTGTAAGCTGGATAAGCTATATATTTTCGCGTCAGTAAATGACAAATAATAATTATTTCCCTACTTCCTTTTATTCACAAATTTTTCTATTTAATTCTTTTCTAAAATTTCACCTCGAAACACAAAAACTAAATAACCATTTTTTGCTCGAGAAAAAGGATCAACTTTGGAGTAATCATGCAACATCTAGAAGAAGTCAAAAATATCTTGGTTGATGTCCTCAATCTGGAGGAGCGTAAGAATTCACTTAGAGAAGATACAGTTTTACTTGGAAATATCCCTGAGCTGGACTCAATGGCAGTCGTCAATGTCATTACAGCACTGGAAGAATATTATGATATTTCAATAAATGACGATGAAATCAGCGCTAAAACCTTTGAAACACTTGGCAGCCTGACCAGCTTTGTTGAACAAAAATTGTCTCGTTGAAATGTACATAGGAAATTCTCTCTTTGAGCATTTTGTTTGAAAAAACCGAGCAAGGAGAGCGTTCTTGTTCTGGTTATAAACTATCTTTAAATAAACTATTGGGGTCAAGTAATCAGGATATTTTGTAAACTTTTATGAAAGTATAAAATTTTTATAATGAAATAGACGCCCACTACCCTAATAGTGAGTAGACCAAGGAAATTTCACCCCAGTCCTTCGCAAAGCCGGACATGAGCCTATCAATTCATCCAATTTCCATCATCCAATCGTAGGAATATACTTTATTTCAAGTGCACAAATGCATAGTTAAAACAATTGACGCTCTTCGGCCAATAATATATATGAGCTGGTACAAAACTTACTGCGAACTTACTGCGCCGTTGCCCGCGTCAACTTGAGCAATTTTCCATTCTCCTCATCAGTCAGCAGATAAATCGCGCCATCGAGCCCTTCCGCGACATCGCGAATACGTGCGCTATCCCTTAATAATTTTTCTTCGCTAATGACATTCTTCTCATTGACTACCAACCTGACCAGATGCTTGCTTGCCAATGCACCAATAAATAAATTACCCTTCCATTCTGGGAACATGGTGCCTTTATAGAACATCATGCCAGAAGGGGCGATGGAGGGTGTCCAGTAATAAATCGGCTCTTCAAACCCTTGCTCTGCATGTTCCTTTTTGATGGGTGTCATCCAGTAGTGAATGCCATAACTAGCTAGTGGCCAGCCATAATTCTTGCCCGGCTTGGGAATGTTGATTTCATCTCCCCCACGCGGACCATGCTCATGAATCCATAATTCTCCGGTGCTCGGGTGAATGGCGGCACCTTGAATATTCCGATGACCATAGGACCAGATTTCCGGTTTGGCTTTCTGATCTTTGACAAAGGGATTGTCGGAAGGCACAGAGCCATCACTCCGGATTCTGACCAGCTTACCGAGATGATTATCGAGCTGCTGAGCTTGCTCCATATATTTGAAACGCTCACCAAGTGTCACAAAAAGATTGCCATCCGGCGCAAATACCAGGCGAGATCCAAAATGCTTGGCGCCATCTGTTTTGGGCTGCTGACGGAAGATCACTTGTATATTTTCCAGCGTCATATCGACCAGCTTTGCTCTGGCAACAGCAGTGCCAGCTACACTGGCTTGTGGTTCCGCATAAGAAAAATAAATGAGATGATTTCTGGAAAAATCTGGATCAAGTGCTAAACCCAGCAACCCGCCTTGATCCATGGCAAACACGGCCGGCACACCCTTGATGGGTTCGGATAATTTGCCATCGGCCGATACGATACGAAGCTGCCCTATACGCTCGGTTAAAAGTATCCGTCCATCAGGCAGGAATGCCATGCTCCAGGGATGATTTAGCCCCCTTACTAAGACATGTACATCGAATTTCACCTGGGAAGATTGAGCATGTGCAGTGGAATAAAAATAAAGACTGCTCAACGTAAGTAAAGCGAACAACTTGATTATCAGTAAGATACGAGTCATTTTCATCCCTTCCTTATAGATGGCATGAGCAAATAAAGCATTAAAACGGTATCATCCGGATGCGCAGCCCACCAAAAACATTGAGGGGCGGGCCTGGTTCAAAAAAACGACCAAATGCGGCGTTGATACGCGTATTAGCATTGTAGCGCTCATCGAACAGATTATTAATGCCGACGAATACCGAACCTTCGAGCCAGCGATGTTTCTTTTCCCACCCCAACAACAATTGCCCCAGGGTATAGGCATGGTTGGTGACAGTATTGATATCATTCACAAAAAACTCTCCTACCCGATGAACATGCAATTGCCCAAATATTCCAGTGGGATGGGTGTAACGTATCCTCCCTTCCCATCTATGTTTTGGTAAACCGGGAAATTCATTGCCTTTCAGATCGATATTGTCGACGATAAAGCGCTCAAACTCGAAATCCGAATAGGTGTAGGCGATTTCACCTTGCAGTCCCTGCCATACTGGCGTTGCCAGACGGCTTTCAACCCCTAGTCTGCGTGATTTTCCCGCATTGCGAAAAAAAATGCGACCAGGAGACTCGGCTAATTCAAATGGTGTGATTTCGTTGCGGGTATGGATATGAAAAAATGTAGCTTCATATGCAAAACCAGCTGGGCTACCCCGTAGTCCGATTTCCTTGCTCAAGGAAGTCTGGGTTTCAAGGTTATTATTGAATCCTCCCGTTCCTGCAGGATTGTTGATCAGTTCTGTGGTCGTGGGCGCTTCGAATACGGAAGCAATATTGGTATAGATCTGATGGGTATCCAGCAGGCGATACACAAGCCCCCCTGTGCCACTGGCTTGAGAGAGCGTTCTGGTGCCCGATTGATCGCTATCCAAAAGAAATACATCTTTTACCCGGTATTGAAACCAATCCCAGCGGCCACCGGCCACAAGATCGAATTTGTCAGTTAGACTCCATTCATTGCGTAAAAACGACCCGACATTCTGTACGCGTTCAATTTGATCAAAATTTAATGCACCTTGCACTCCAAAAAGGTTATTGAAACGTCGTCGATCGTCATTCTGGATGGCATAGTCGACACCGACCAGCAAGCGATTAGCACGCTTTAGCAAAGTATGATCACTCGCAAACTGGGCTGCCAATCCTCCTGTCCAGCGATCGAATTCCACCTGTCCGCCAATGTTAAATGGCAGCAGATTCTGAAAATCGCGGTGTAACGCATGAGCAACAATAGTCAGTATCTGGTTAGAGGACGGGCTTTTCCGGTAGCGCACGGCGAATTGTTCCTGGCGGATGGCTTCACCAGCGTTATATAACTGATTATTCGCTGCTGCCTGTTTCGGGTTGGCATTAACCTCGGCGAGTGTTAATGCACCTGGATCTTTCGAATCAGGGGAATAAAACTCATGCAGTAAAATCATCCAGTCGGAATCAGGTGATGATTGGAAATTCAATTTGACTTGGGAAAACAGGTTTTCCATGCTGCTGTGATTGCGCCAGCCCTTCTGCTGGAGATACGATCCGAACAATCCATAGTCAAAATTTCTCATCCGCCCTCCTGTATACAACTCCGATTTCAAATAACCGAACTGACCAAAAACTAGACGGGGCGCGACTTCAAACTTTTCGCGTGGTGAGCGAGTGGTAATGCTGATCATACCGCCGGAAGCATTACCGTATAACGTGGTCGATGGGCCTCGCAGAATTTCCATCCGTTCGATCAAAGCCGGATCAATAGCATCGAGCTGTGTCTGACCATCGGGTAAGGTTTGCGGAATATCATCGACACGCAACTGGATACCCCGCACACCAAACGGTGAGCGCGCACCAAAGCCGCGGATGGCTATCCGCAAGTCCTGCGTAAAATTATATTGATTCTGGAAAAAAACACCGGGCGTACCATAGGCGAACTCATCCAGCGTGGCACCAGGCTGATGATCGGTATATTTACTCCGCTCAATACGGGTAATCGCATCGGGTATTTGTTCAGGTTTTTTTTCTGTGCGCGTTGCAGTTACTGTAAGGGGAGCAAAGATGACAGGTTCGGGTATTTTTAATTGTTGTGCTTGGGCTAAAACAGGCGTGATGAAAAACCCAATCAAAATGGAATTGATCGCTAAGTAGCCGTTCGAGTGTATACCACAAGCTAGCATATCTAGTCAGTAGTACCTAAATTGGCACATACAATAATTAAAATTCCGTATCACAATCGAACATTAAAAGAATCGGAAATTTTTAATGAAAAACAATGATTGTTCGAAATTAGAAAAATTAGCTGTAAAAGCTGAGAATTTGGCGAAAGAAAATTTTACAAAAGATAAGATTCATTTGCTTTTCCCTCACATTATCAGATTATGCGGTCATTTTTTGACTATTACTTCAATTCTACTACCATGTATCTGTTCAAAAATAAAGCCGTGAGTATCATTCTTTGGTGGATGAAGCTACAATGTCACGCAACAATCGGGTAGTACGGAAAAACTTGAACAAGATATCTACCTTCTCCTTTGCAGCCAGAATCAAAAGCTTTAGCTACGCTTTCGCAGGCATAGCCGTATTAATAAAAAGCCAGCATAATGCCTGGATTCATCTTCTTGCAACCACTCTAGTAATCAGCTGCGGACTATTTTTTCAGATTGAATCTGTTGAGTGGTGTCTTGTCATTCTGGCTATCTTAGCAGTGTTTGTTTCAGAAACTTTAAACACTGCCATCGAATTTTTATGCGATGTTGCTTCCCCTGCTCCGCATCCACTCATTCAAAAATCTAAAGATGTGGCCGCAGGTGCCGTACTGATAAGCGCTATTGGCGCTGTCATCATAGGTTTAATTATTTTTCTGCCTTATTTTAAAGCCTACCTATAACCATTTCTCAGTCAATTCAGATTTTGTAACCTGTCAATGCTTATTTTTAATCTCTTATTCCATTTCTAAATCAAATCTAAATCAAACATGATGCGAAGGTGAACCGCAGGCAGGATAAATAATACAGCGAAGAGCCGATAAAGATCTCCTTGAACTTAAATAATCCTAAAGGCCGTTTTTAGAATAATCGATAATATTATTCACCATTAATGGTAATAACAAGTCTTCTGCTTCCCCCGTGATTCCGGTGCTCACAAAGATAAATTCCCTGCCATGTGCCTAGATTGGGTCGTCCATTGGTGACGGGAATGATCAAACTGCAGCCTAACAAACTAGATTTTAAATGTGCTGGAAGATCATCGCTTCCTTCGTCCATATGTCTGTAATAAGGTGCATCCTCAGGTACTATATGATTGAAGAAATCTTCAAAATCCTGGCGCACGGCAGGATCTGCATTCTCATTAAGGGTTAATGATGCAGAAGTATGTTGAATAAAGATATTCATGATCCCTACCTTGACCTCCCTTAATTCCGGCAGCTGTTGCAATATTTCATCAGTCACCAGGTGAAAGCCGCGTGCGCGGGCTCTAAGATAAAGTTGTTTTTGTATCCACATAAAATATCTATCCAATTTCTTGAAATTATGCAGCTTCTTTCAATCTCAGGCAGCAGACTTTTTTAAACCGGCGATATTCCATATTGTATCGATACTTTATCTAACAGGCTGTTGAAAAACGTATTCGAGGCAGTTGATGATAGGCAAAAGCAGGCGAAAAAAGCGGAGTTTATACCTGATAAATGAGCATTTTGAGCCTGTTTTTAACACCGCAGCGGCAACATCAATTTCAGTTGAATAATTTGTTAGTAGGTTTGATCGATTCTATTGCACCATGTCGCTTTTCATCACGATCAGATAAACTACATCATCAAAAATTACTACCATCAAAGTTTTTCTTATGACAGAAACTGTTATTGATTTGATTCGTCACGGTGAGCCTGTTGGCGGGCATCGTTATCGAGGTCACAACGTCGACGATCCACTCAGCGAAAAAGGCTGGTCCCAAATGTGGGATGCAGTTGGTGAATATAACGCATGGGAGCAGATTATCACCTCTCCGCTACAACGCTGCCAGGCGTTTGCGCGCGCGCTGGGAGAACGTCACGGAATAGACGTTACTGTTGAGCCTCGATTTAAAGAGGTGGGATTAGGTTCGTGGGAAGGGCTTAGCCATGATGAAATTAAAATAGGTAGAAGCGATGAGTTTCAGGCCTTCCTGAGAAACCCGGTAAATCATCGACCTCAAGGTGCAGAAGTACTTGACGATTTCATCAATCGAGTCAACTCAGCTTATGACGAAATCGTGGAGCACTATCGAAGTAAGCATTATCTCATCGTTGCGCATGCAGGCGTAATTCGTGCAGTCATCGCAAGAACAATCCATGCAGCTTCGGTTGGTTTCTATCGAATTAAAGTCAATAATGGCGGAATTACCCGGATACGACACACAGAAACAGGCGAAATGCTGGAGTTTCTGAATGGGAAGCTATCTGGCTGAAAACAAATAATCTTAAAACCGCAGTTGGATGAAGTGAAGCGTGTAATGATTCAGGTGCAGGCAAGGCACGATAAGGCCGCAGAGTCGCCCCTTGCAACAAAGAGCAACGCCGCATTCGCGCCTGGAGCGACATATGATGCACCTCGTAGCGGTCTCACCATTCTGATGAATGAGAAAATTTCGAAAATGTCCCCTATGTCATGAGCTTAGCTCGACCCTTCACCATAGGGGAAAAAAGCTGATAGAAAAATACTGCTATTTCACATTTTTTTACTCTACCAAAGAGGGATCTATCCAACCTTGGCTGGCAAAGTACTTTGCCAGTTCTACAGCTATCTTATCAGCCATACCTTTTGCTTGTTGTACGGAAGCCGATTTATAAGCCTTTCCAGCACCCAGTGCTACGTTGGCGGAAACCACTGTTGCTGTACCAGCTCCTGTTGCCACACCAGTCGGTCCCAACATAGCTGCTCCAGGCATGCTGTCACTTTCGGAATGGGCATCAAAGGCGATCAGTTCCTCAATGCCAGAATCTCCCTGTGCTAAAACCCGCACACGGCTATTAAGCAAAGATTTGCCTGCACCTAAACCAATTACAGTACGCCGCAGGCGATGACCTTCATCGATGTCGATAAATTCCCCTGTAATCATAATCGCGTCTTTGCCAATGGGCTTATTGGCTGTGGCTCGCACTGGATTAAAACCCATAGCGGCTATCTTTGCCATCAATTCGGCGGCCAGAGCATCAGCTACTTCGCGCCCAATCTGAATTTGTTCAGCTGTTTGATCACTCCCGATGAACCTCCTGTCGATTTTTGCAAAAAGGGCGGAATTTTGATTAACGTCCTCTAAGTTAACTGCAAAATCATAGATTAGCACTTCTTCAGGTTTAGACTGGCTGAAAAAAGGTGGTTCTTTTGCCGTTTGCGTAGCATGCTGGACACAGCCAATGACTAGCAAAGCTATTATGAGCGTCATGAGATCTTTAAAAAACATTATCTTCATCAAAAACCTCGCCTATTTGATTTGAAAACTAAAAAGATCCCAATCTTTGCTGCATAGTTTTGAGCACTATGCCAACAGTAAACCATATCGTCAAGCTATGTCGTTGCTTTATTTGATTAAATACAAAGCAAAGAAGAGCACGCTGGCTTTTTATTGATACGAAACGAATCTATTATGGATGATTTAGTTATCCAAAGCCATTAAAAAGCCAATATAAGTGAGATTTTCGAGGTAATATATTTCAAGGTGCTTTGACAAGCAGAGGTGATAAGTTTTTAGCGTGCATCTTATAAAGGAGCTACCATGAAACATCACAAATACCTTATTGTCGGTGGTGGGATGACTGCCGATTCAGCTCTTCACGGTATTCGCCAAATTGACCCAAATGGTACCATCGCCATGATCTGTGAAGAATTACACTCGCCCTATGATCGCCCTCCGCTAACTAAGTCATTATGGAAAGGCGCGAAATTTGAATCAATCTGGCGTAGCAAGCGTGACCTTGATGTTGCTGTCCATATAGGCAAAAAAATAGTCAATCTTGACCCGACCAAAAAGACCGCGACTGATAATGTCGGAAATATTTATACCTATGAAAAACTTTTACTCGCCACTGGCGGATTAGTCCGACGATTGCCCAATGTAGATGCAAATATCATCTACTATAGAACCGTAGATGATTACCAGAAGTTACGCGAACTATGCGAGCAAGATTCAAATTTTGTTGTCATCGGGTGTGGTTTCATAGGTTCAGAAATTGCTGCTGCACTTGCAATGAACAATAAACACGTAACCATGATTTTTCCTGAAAAAAGTATAAGCGCGCGTGTTTATCCACAAGCACTCTCAGAATATTTGAATAGCTATTATCGAGAGAAAGGCGTCACCATCCATGCAGCCGACAGGGTTAAAGCCATTCGGAAAGAAGGCGCCAAAATGAGTGTGATTACTGAAAATGGTATTGAAATAGCCGCTGATGGAATCGTAGCCGGACTAGGAATTCAACCTAACACTGACCTTGCCAAACAAGCCGGACTTGCAGTAGATAATGGCATTCTAGTCGATGAATGGCTGCGCACGAGTAATCCTGATATTTATGCTGCAGGCGATGTAGCGAATTTCTATAGCCCTCTCCTGGAAAAACGAATACGGGTAGAACATGAAGACAACGCAAATATCATGGGGGAAATGGCTGGCAAAAACATGGCTGGTCAATCAAATCCTTATCATTATCACCCTTATTTCTACTCTGATCTATTTGATCTGGGATATGAAGCAATAGGTGAGCTTGATGCTAGCCTTGATATCATTGAAGACTGGAAAGAGCCCTTTCGCAAAGGCGTGATCTACTATTTGCGTAATGGGCAGGTACGCGGTGTACTGCTGTGGAATACATGGGGTCAGCTTGAGGCTGCTACTCAATTGATTGCTGAAAAAGCTCAGCACACCCGTGCAACTCTGTTAGGACGAATAAGCGATTAGTTATTACGCTTTTGCCAGCATTTGCCTGATTAAAAGCTTGTATCGATGCACTTGCACGCCAGAGAACAAAAATCCTGGAAATCCTTCCAGGATTTTTGAGGTTGCTTTATTTGACAACCTCTATCAATAGCACAAACAAAATACTCGCTACTAACTTAGCGATAACCTCCAACCTATCACCCAACTTTTTATCAAGTGCACTAATTGTTCACGTTTTTGATGGTATCGGCAGGCAGTGGTACCAGTTCTATTTTATAAGCTTGTTGGGAATCTTCAGCGCAGCGCCCGGCTGCCATGGAAAATGCTGCAATCCATAAGGCTAGATTGTGCAGCTCATGCGTTTAATGTTAAAACACCTCTGGAACCCTTCGAATCATAAATACTGGATATGGGTTTTATAATGACTTCGAGTAATTTGCTTTATCCACGGCGAGGATGCAGATATTTCTTGATCATTGCAGGCATTCAATTGCTCATGCATTATTTGGTGACTCAAAAGATTGCTTTGGGGTTTAGCTGATCAAGCTAGCATAAGATAATGATTGTTTCTTCCATATCAATTAATAAGGAGTGAATAAATATGCTTACAAAATACATTGATTATCAGGATGGCGATACCCAGCTGGAAGGTTATATGGCCTATCACGAAACAAACACCCCCAAACCGGCCGTATTAGTTGCGCATGACTGGAGTGGTCGGCGCGAATTTGCCTGTAAGGCAGCAGAAAGAGTCGCAGCAATGGGTTATGTGGGTTTTGCGCTGGACATGTATGGTAAAGGTATTTTTGGTCGCGACGGGGACACTGAAGGTAACGCGGCACTCATGAATCCTTACGCAAGTGATAGAGCCCTGCTGAGGCAAAGAATTAACGCAGCATTACATGCAGTGCGAAAACTACCACAAATCGATGCGGCAAGAATCGCGGCAATGGGCTACTGTTTTGGTGGAATGTGTGCACTGGAACTGGCTCGATCTGGTGCTGATGTAAAAGGTGTAATCAGTATTCATGGCATTTTTGCACCTGGTAATGTAGCCAATAAGAAAATGAGCGCTAAAGTACTCTGTTTACATGGTCATGATGACCCTATGGTACCACCAGAGCAAGTGTTAGCTTTTGAGAAGGAAATGACCGAAGCAGGGGTAGACTGGCAGGTGCATGTCTATGGGGGTACCATGCATGCCTTTACCAACCCTATTGCTAATAATCCCGCTTTTGGAACAATCTACAAGGAAATAGCGGCAAAACGGGCTTATCAGTCGATTACCAATTTTTTGGCTGAGATATTTTAGTATGTAGTATGGCATGTGGTAACTAGCACAAAGGGCGCGCCTTGCCTTTTGTGGCTCATCAAAAGCTACCAATGCTTCTTCGCTTTGTTCCATTTATACAACATGACAGCGAATTGATTGTAAGCAATCCGCCCTAGCTGTTTAATAATAGGCAAACCCAATAGCGTTGCCTTCCATTTTTCGCTAGGAGAATGCCGCCAAATGATAAGAAACGCATCGAAACCGATATAAATTTGATCATGCTCATCAACGACATGCAGTCGCTCGCGCACCTGCTCAATCTCTGAATTGATCTCAGTAACTAATCGGGGATTCGAATGTATATCTTTCCATTCGATCGAACATCCTTCCATCTTGCTTTTCTGGCTTTCTATGCCAGCTTTACAAACCGGACAGGCTGAGTTGTAATAGACTTTGATCAGGTTTCTTCCTCTATCCACTAAAAAATTAAGCTAGCATTATTTCAAAAAGGCAACTCACTCCAGAGCTGATCAATACGCATTTTGACCGCAGCATCCATTTCAATCGGTCTGCCCCATTCACGTGTCGTTTCTCCCGCCCATTTGTTGGTAGCATCCAATCCCATCTTACCACCCAGACCAGAGATGGGGCTTGCAAAATCCAGATAATCAATCGGGGTATTTTCCACAATCAAGGTATCTCGCGCTGGATCAACGCGTGTCGTAATCGCCCAAATGACTTCTTTCCAATTACGGATATCGACATCGTCATCTGTGACAATGATGAACTTGGTATACATGAACTGACGCAGAAAACTCCATATCCCAAACATCACCCTTTTGGCGTGCCCTGGGTATTGCTTTTTCATGCTAACCACAGCCATGCGATAGGAACAGCCTTCTGGTGGCAAATAAAAATCGACAATTTCAGTAAATTGCTTTTGTAACAGAGGCACAAATACCTCGTTTAGTGCTACGCCCAGAATAGCCGGCTCATCAGGTGGTTTGCCAGTATAGGTGGAATGATAAATCGGGTTACGGCGCATGGTAATGCGTTCGATGGTGAAAACTGGAAAAGTTTCCTGCTCGTTATAATAACCGGTATGATCACCATAGGGTCCTTCAATAGCGGTCTCATCGGGATAAATAAAACCTTCCAGCACGATTTCTGCACTGGCGGGCACTTGCAAGTCATGGCTTAAGCATTTGACGACTTCTGTTTTGGCACCACGCAATAATCCAGCAAATTGATATTCACTGAGACTATCAGGCACCGGAGTAACAGCCCCCAGGATTGTTGCCGGATCAGCTCCCAAGGCGACTGCAACAGGATAGGGTTGGCCTGGATTGACCATGCAGAAATCACGATAATCCAGCGCTCCCCCTCTGTGCGCAAGCCAACGCATAATTACTTTATTTGGTGCAATGACTTGTTGTCGGTAAATACCAAGATTTTGCCGTGCTTTATGTGGGCCGCGCGTAACGGTAAGCCCCCAGGTAATCAGCGGAGCGACATCTCCTGGCCAGCATGTCTGAATAGGTAATTTGGCTAAGTCGATTGCCTGCCCTTCCCAGATGACCTCCTGACATGCGGCGCTGGAAGCTACCTTTGGTGCCATGTTGAGCACCTGCTTCAGCACTGGCAGCTTTTCCCATGCATCTCTCAGGCCTTTGGGGGGATCAGGTTCTTTGAGATAAGCCAGCAATTTGCCCACTTCCCGTAGCGCAGTGACGGATTCTTGCCCCATTCCCAATGCTACACGCTCAGGCGTGCCAAACAGGTTGCCCAAGACTGGGATACTATGCCCTTTCGGTTTCTCGAACAGCACAGCAGGACCGGCTTTTTTGAGTAATCGGTCACAAATTTCGGTCATTTCCAGCGAAGGATCAACCTCGGCCCTCACTCGTTTCAGTTCTCCTCGGTTTTCCAGTTGCACGAGAAAATCACGCAGATCTTTGTATCTCATTGATATAAATAGCCTAGAAGTTTCTTGTTATTCCATTTCCAAATCAAACCTGATACGAAGGCGTGCCGCAGACGGATAAATAATACGGCAAGAAGAAGCCGATTAAGTCAGGTTTATTTAGAAATGAAATGATTAAGGAATCCAGCACAATCCCAGCAAATACTGTAGCACCAACCCAGTTATTATGCAGAAAAGCCTTGAAACAATTAGCAGGGTTACGCTCACGAATCAGAAAATACTGATAAATCACCAAGCCCAATGCCGCTGCCAGTGAGAGATAATAAGGAACACCTCGTTGCAACAGCCATCCCACATAAACCATCACGCCCAGAAAGACAGTATGACACAGCATGATACCAGTTACGTCAAAACGCCCAAGGGTAATTGCAGATGTTTTGATGCCAATTTTGAGATCATCCGCTCGGTCAACCATGGCATATTCCGTATCATAGGCGATGACCCAGCATAAGTTGGCGAGCAGCAATAACCAGATGATAGCAGGTAGTTCACCGGTCTGCGCCGCAAATGCCATAGGGATGCCAAAACTGAAGGCAATACCAAGATACGCTTGCGGCATGACAAAGAAGCGTTTGGTAAAAGGATAAGTTCCAGCCAGAAACAATGCGCCCACAGAAAGCAGCAATGTCAATTGATTCAGTGGCAATATCAACAAAAATGCGCAAAAACTCAATCCTGCTGCCAGCAACACGGCCTCTTTAGGGGTGACAATACCGACAGCCAACGGGCGGTTCTTAGTACGCTCAACATGAGGATCGATACGGCGATCGGCAAAGTCATTGATCGCGCACCCGGCTGAACGCATCAATATCGTGCCTATAACGAAAATAACCAGAATCATCAAATCAGGCAGACCATCAGCCGCAAACCACAGCCCCCACAAGGTAGGCCATAACAGCAACAAGATACCGATGGGCTTATCCAGCCTTATCAGTTTTGCGTAGGCGATAAACCGCTCTTTATTCATCATATTTTCAACCTCAGAATGGCTGGCAAAAAGACCTCAGTGACCAGTATCGGCTGTCCCTGTAATGTAAATAGTGAACGCCGTGCCCATAAACTAGGCGGTGGGGTCTGCAATCGCTGGCATGCTCGTTTAAAAAGCGGATGATGGGTATTCAGCTGTTTATAACCAAATTCAGCGCGTTTGATCATCGGATTAGTAAATAGCATGGTACCTAATGATCGATTGCCCAGGCGACTCAACCCACGCCATGCATCATCGAGGTGTTTCCTTGCAACCACTGAATGAGCAAATATCACGGGGGTATCGTTACAGTAAAGATACACTTCGCGCACTAAAGCCAATTCACTGCGACGTAAATTCATTATATCCAATTCATCGGCGCATGCAGGTGCAAGCGATTGAAAGACCGGCTCAACCAAAAATTTGCTACAGCGTTGCTGTATCAAGCGTGTCAGCGAGTCTCGATGCAACAACCACCAACGGATGTTAATTGCCGCATTGACGGGAACAGGATGCCACGCCAGTGACCGGTTAGCACTCATGAAGCAAAATGACAAAAGCTGAGATTATAAAGCAGACATAGGATAAATGATGTTAACTTTATTAAAAAGCAATATAGATCTACTTGCGATCAGGATTTTCAGGCAATATTATCAGTCCAATTTCTACTACTATTTAGAACATATACCCTGTTGCAAGCGCCTGCGCCCAATCATAATAGTGGCGTGAATCTGCCAGTTTGACCATAGAATCATGGTCATAGGGTACAGTGATAAGGGAAGCTATCCACTGATCCTTAATGCGCTCCACAATGGCATAGTGCGCATCTGGTGAGCCCGTTTCAATGACATGAAAATAAGGCGTTGCATCATCATAAGCTGGCAAACCTACACTACCCGGATTAACAACGAGCTGGCCAGATGAAGCCCGAATTGCTCGTGGCTTATGAGTATGTCCACACAGAACCAGTTTTGCCAGCGTTGTCCCCAGACGCTCATCTACTTCTTTACGCGTTGCCATACGTGCTCCTTGGGCCTCGACGGTTTCCAGGAAATAGGTTGAGTCGCTTGCCGGTGTACCATGACAAAGCAGGATGTCTTCTCCCAAATCTGCTTTATGCGGAAGAGATTTGAGCCAGGTAAGTTCTTTCGGCGTTAACTGGGAATAGGCTAATTCATCCACATCGGTACATTGCTCAGTACCATATGCGAGAAGTTGGCGATCATGGTTACCCGAGATATGTATCCAATCCTGTGCCATTAAATATTGTGCTGTTTCCAATGGCAGCAGTGGGCCTGACAAGTTATCACCGAGATTTACTACAGCATCAACACCGCTTTGCTTAAAATGTGCAACAACCGCTTCCAGTGCAGGTAAATTACCGTGGATATCTGACACGACAGCTATTCTCATAGCAAGCCTCCGCTTAGAAAAACGTTAGCCTTAATATTTACGATATTTACAATGTATAACCCCACCTACCCTAGGATGAGATAGGCGAGGGATGAATACCGCCCAACGCAGCTATCGGGGCAGCCTGCAGATTTGTTTACAACCTCTTAGGAAGGTTGTTGGATTCCTGCTAGTAACCAGGCTGCATTACGACCCCTGAGATCTTTCTCCACATGCCAAATCTCATCAAATGACTCTGGCGATGCATCGGGTGATTCACGCAATTGCCCATTAAAGCGCACGCTGGCAATGGCCATATCATTTGTAACTGTGACATCCAGTAAGTTTGCATCAATGAAGAGCACCTCTGTTTTTTGAGGCTTGTCACCACTCTCGTTGATTTGTGCTTTAAGCTCAGCAAACATTTCAGGTGTAGTATATGCACGAATATCATCCAAATTATGTGCACCATACGCCTCCTGCAAATGAATAAACGAGAGTTTAGCATTACGCAAGAACGGCTCTACCTCGAAATCTGCAGGAATACTATTTGTAGCACCGTTGCTATCTGTAGTAGTCGAGCCAGTTTGCTCCATAGCTGGGGGTGCTACCGAGGTTGGAGGAGTTGGAGTGAGAATACTGCCAGCGCGATCTGCCCCGGCACCCGAAAACTGTATTGGACGAGACACCTGATCTGTTCTGGGTTTACGCATCATGCGGATAATAAAGAATATGACGGCAGCCAGTACCACCAGCACCAACATATCCGCCATATTGATACCGTCAAAGGCTCCCCCCATGAACAGAGCTGCCAACAAACCACCCGCAGCTAACCCGGCTAATGCTCCGCCCCATTTGCTAGCGCCACCCGCTGCAGCAGCAGATGCAGGCGCTGCTGATTGAGATTGTGCTGGTTTTGGAGTAGCCTGTTGATTGATGGAATCGCGTTGCTTCCCAATACTTTTACCACTACCCATCCGTCTTGCCTCGGCGTCGTCAAATGGAAGTAAGGTAAAAGTAAACATGGCTAAAGTCAGAAGTGTCAGTATTTTCTTCACAATTATCTCCAAAAGTACTGTTAAAAAAATGAGTATAACATTATCGTTCGATTGTAGTGACTACTTGGAATTCCCCTAAACAATTTATTTTGTGCTGCTATATCGTAATTTTGAATCAAGTAGACTATTTATTCACAAGGTGAAGGAGTAATAACAATATGGCAACCACCCTGATTACCGGTACAAATCGTGGGATTGGATTAGAGTATGTCCGTCAATATGCTAAAGATGGCTGGCAGGTAATAGCCTGTTGCCGTCAACCTGCAAAAGCAGAAAATCTTAATCGACTCGCCACCCAATACCCGGATCACATCAGAATTTATGCACTTGATGTTGCAGATCATCAACAAATTGATCAATTATCCAGGTCGTTGGCTAACGAAACCATTGATCTGCTGATCAACAATGCCGGAGTTTATCCACCTTCTGATGATGGCGGTTTCGGCAGCATCGACTATACTGGATGGACTAATACCTTCCAAATCAATACGATGGCGCCACTCAAAATGGCTGAAGCTTTTGTCAATCAAATCAGCAACAGTAGCCTGAAAACAATTGCTACCATTACCAGTAAAATGGGAAGCATTGCTGACAATCAGCGTGGTGGCAGCTATATCTACCGCTCGAGCAAAGCAGCAGTCAATATAGTTGCCAAGAGTCTTGCTATTGATTTGAGAACTCGTGATATCATTTCAGTACTGTTACACCCAGGCTGGGTAAAAACCGATATGGGCGGACCAGATGCACTGATTTCAACGGAACAAAGCGTCACAGGCATGCGGCAGGTATTAAGGGGAATAACATTAGCAGATTCTGGAAAATTTTTTGCCTATGATGGACAAATAATCCCTTGGTAGCGCATCCTGATGAATTAGAAAACAAATGAAATACAGGAAGCAGGATTCACCGATTGCCCGTTCCACCCAATCAATGAGTTTTTCGCTCCCTCTTATCTTGCTCAATTTTAGATCTGGGGCAGGACATAAGTAGCTTTCAGACATCTTATTCCATTTCTAAATCAAACCTGACTTTGTTGGCTTTGCCTTGCCGTATTATTTATACGGCCTGTAGCTCGCTCTTGCGTCATGTTTGATTTGAAATAGAATTACCCGCTGTTAAAGTGGTTTATTCCAGCAATTTTTTCTTGAGTATCGTATTAACCTGAGCAGGATTCGCTTTCCCCTTGGTTGCTTTCATGACCTGACCAACAAGCGAGTTAAAAGCTTTTTCTTTGCCACTACGATAATCTGCCACTTGTTGTGGATTAGCAGCAAGAACCTCATCGATCAGCTTTTCGATTTCATTATCATCGGAAATCTGCTTAAGCCCTTTGGCAGCAATGATGGCATCAGCACTACCACCATACTCATTTTGCCACATACTATCAAAGACATCCTTGGCGCTTTTTCCAGAGATGGTGTCATCGCTGATACGCGCAAGTAATCCTGCCAGTTGCACAGGGCTAACTGGACATTGTGATATCTCGATATTCTCTTTATTGAGTCTGCCACTGACTTCACCCATGATCCAGTTGGCACAAAGCTTAGCCTGTGCGGGCAGTTGCTTGACTGTATTTTCAAAATAATCAGCTGTTTCTCTGGTTGCAGTCAGAACACTTGCATCATAGCTGGAAAGTCCATAATCTTCGATATAACGATTACGCCTTGCTTCCGGTAACTCTGGCAACATTGCCTTGACCTGCTCAATCCATTCTTTGGGAATACTCAACGGTAGTAAGTCAGGGTCAGGAAAATAACGATAATCATGCGCTTCTTCCTTACTGCGCATGGTACGGGTTTCATCCCGATTAGCATCATACAGTCGCGTTTCCTGTCTGATGCTGCCGCCGTCCTCCAGGATTTCAATCTGTCGTCTAGCCTCAAAATCAATTGCTTTTTCGAGGAAACGGAATGAATTGAGATTCTTAATCTCACAGCGGGTACCGAGCTTTTCTGTTCCACGCGGCCGGACAGAGACGTTAGCGTCACAGCGAAATGATCCCTCCTGCATGTTGCCATCACAAATCCCGATCCATCGAACCAGGGTATGCAATGCTTTCGCATATGCAGCTGCTTCTGCACTACTGCGCAAATCAGGCTCAGAAACAATTTCCAGTAATGGGGTGCCGGCACGATTCAGATCGATACCACTCATCCCATGAAAATCTTCATGTAAAGACTTGCCGGCATCTTCTTCCAGGTGTGCACGGGTCAGCCGTACTGCTTTCTCGATATTACCCACCTGGATCTTGATACTACCGCCCTGTACCACAGGCAGCTCAAATTGGCTGATTTGATAACCTTTGGGTAAATCCGGGTAAAAATAATTTTTTCGCGCAAAGACAGAAGGTGAATTAATTTTTGCGCCAATCGCCAGGCCAAATTTAATTGCACGCTCAACTGCACCATAATTCAATACTGGCAATATCCCCGGCAATGCGATATCGACTCCACATGCCTGGGTATTGGGTTGCGCTCCATAGGCGGTGGAGGCGCCTGAGAATATTTTCGATTGCGTCGAGAGTTGAGCATGTATCTCAAGACCGATAACGATTTCCCATTGCATGTTCAAAAAACCTCTCTTACTTCTGGAATAGCCGATAAATCATGAATAATTGTTTACTTTGCTTCAAACAAGCCGACAGGTGCGCGCAAGTGCCAGTCTGTTACTTGCTGATATTGGTGCGCAATGTTTAACATCCGAGCTTCTTTGAAGTAATTACCAACAATATGCAGTCCCACCGGCCTGTTCTTATCCCCAAACCCGACAGGAATCGACATGGCGGGTAAACCGGCCAAATTCGCTGCAATGGTGTAAATATCCGATAAATACATCTGTAATGGATCGTTGCTTCTTTCTCCAAGATTGAATGCTACTGCCGGTGAAGTCGGCCCCATGATGACATCACATTGCTTAAATGCTTCAGTAAAATCGCTTGCAATCAAACGGCGCAGTTTCTGCGCCTGGAGATAATAGGCATCGTAATAACCATGGGAAAGCACGTAAGTACCAATCAGGATACGACGTTTGACTTCTGCACCAAAACCTTCGGCTCGAGTTTTTTTATACATATCCTCGAGATCAGTATAGCGGGAAGCACGATAGCCGTAACGTACCCCATCGAAGCGAGAAAGATTACTGGATGCTTCGGCCGGCGCCAAAACATAATAAACCGGAATAGAAAGCTTGGTATTGGGCAAAGAAACCTCAACCATCGTAGCCCCTAGCTTACGATACTCAGCAATAGCGGCTTCTACGGCACTTGCCACATTATTACTCATTCCTTTAGCAAAGTATTCCTTGGGTAGTCCAATACGTAGCTGCCCAAGTGGTTTTTCCAGATCACGCGTATAATCTTCAGGTTCACGCTGCAGACTGGTTGAATCACGCTCATCGAACCCTACCATTACATTCAATAACAGCGCCAGATCTTCAGCCGATTTAGCCATCGGACCACCCTGATCCAGGCTAGAAGCAAATGCGATCATGCCATAGCGAGAAACCAATCCATACGTTGGCTTGATGCCCGAGATACCGCATAGCGCTGCTGGTTGGCGTATGGAGCCACCCGTATCCGTCCCCGTTGCAGCGGGTACCATCCGCGCAGCTACTGCACATGCAGATCCACCAGAACTACCGCCGGGAACGGCCAGGGTATCCCATGGATTTTTGACCGGCCCATAATAGGAGGTTTCGTTACTTGACCCCATAGCGAACTCATCCATATTGGTCTTACCGATATTGACTGCTCCGACTTGATTGAAGCGCTCGATTACCATCGCATCATAGGGAGAGACAAAATTTGAGAGCATTTTCGATCCACAAGTCGTCAGCCATCCTGTGGCACAGAAAATATCTTTTTGTGCCACAGGAATTCCTGTGAGAGGATGCGCCTGACCTGATGCAATCATTTTGTCAGCAACTTGCGCCTGCGCAAGACTCATCTCTTCATTGATGGTAATAAAAGCATTTAACTCTGGATTAAGCGACTTAATGTGTTTAAGAAACGCTTCAGTCAGCTCGACGCTGGAAATTTTCTTTTCCAAAAGCTGTGTGGCGAGCTGCTTAAGACTAGCATTCAACATGGGGATTCAAAGGAGAATTACAAAAATTAACTGAAAAGAGGTAACATGCCTATGTTTTTACTCGATCACCTTAGGAACCAAATAAAGTCCTGCTTCTACCTGTGGGGCAATAGATTGAAATAGAATGTGTTGATCAGATTCTGTAACGACATCTTCACGCAACCGTTGTATCATATCTTGCGCATGACTCATTGGTACAATATTGGATGTATCTACAGCCTGCATCTGTTCGATCAGGCTAAAAACACCAGACAATTGTGCAAGCACTTGTTTTGATTCATCTTCATTAATTTCAATACGAGCAAGATTGGCTACACGTTTTACATCATCTACTGATAAAGTCATTTGCTGTCATAAGCTTTATATTCAAACACGTAATAGAGTATCATGACATGCCTGATGAGCACATACTTTTTGTAAACCCTATAGTGCTTGAACCACTTCTTTTTTTGAATCTGTCATCATTAATGGAATTTTGCCCTCATGTTTAACCTCCTGAATAATAACTTTCTAGGAAATTATTTCTCAACGGATATGGCAGTTGATCTAGGCACAGCCAATACACTGATCCATGTTCGCGGTCACGGTATCGTATTGAACGAACCATCCGTTGTTGCAATTAGACAAGAAGGAGGATCCAGCGGCAAGAAAGTGATCCAGCAAGTTGGACTTTCAGCAAAGCAAATGCTTGGGCGAACACCTGGCAACATTACTGCAATTCGTCCTATGAAGGACGGGGTAATTGCTGATTTTACCGTAACTGAACAGATGCTGAAACAGTTCATCAGAAAGGTAAACCCTCCTCGCCTGTTTTCTGCTAACCCACGCATTGTTATTTCTGTTCCCTGTGGCTCAACTCAAGTAGAGCGACGCGCAATTCGTGAGGCAGCTTTTGGAGCAGGCGCACGTAAAGTAGAACTTATAGAAGAACCGATGGCTGCTGCCATTGGAGCGGATTTACCTGTTGAGACGCCGACGGGGTCCATGGTGGTTGACATAGGCGGCGGCACGACTGAAGTTGCGGTGATTTCTCTGGGAGGCATTGTTTATTCAAACTCAGTACGTGTGGGGGGTGATAAATTTGATGAAGCAATCATCAATTATATTCGTCGCAATTACGGCATGATGATAGGTGAAGCCACTGCCGAGATCATCAAAACACAAATTGGCTCAGCTTACCCAGGATCAGAAGTACGTGAAATCGAAGTCAAAGGACGTAATCTGGCAGAAGGTATTCCACGCAGCTTTACGATTTCCAGTAATGAGATTCTGGAAGCAGTGACTGAACCATTGAACAGCATTGTCAGTGCAGTTAAAATTGCCCTGGAACATACCCCGCCGGAGCTAGGTGCTGACATTGCTGAAATGGGAATGGTCATGACAGGAGGTGGGGCTCTATTGCGTGATATTGATCGTCTATTGATGGAAGAAACTGGTTTATCAGCCATTATTGCAGAGGACCCGCTCACCTGCGTAGTGCGGGGCGCTGGTATCGCACTTGAAAATATCGATCGATCTATCGGTATTTTTGCTCGCGAATTTTAATCCGATTTCAATTTCTTATCATGGATTATTTAAATAAATAACCCAGTGACGAAATTTTAAAATTTAAAATGTGATGGAGACGGTTCCACAATTTTTCAGGGCTGGTCCAAGTCCCCAGGTACGTTTATTTTTTTTTGCATTGTTATCCATCCTTCTAATGGTAATGGATACTCGTCTTGGCTCCTTTTCTGGAATCCGTCAGACTGTTGGTACGATCATTTATCCTCTGCAACGACTCGCACATATACCTGCGACTTTATTTGACCAGGTAGAAGAGCTAATAAACGATTTCCAACTGACGAAAGAAATTGCTTATCTCAGACAGCAATATTTCTTTAACCAGCAAAAACTCTTTCGCTTACAGATACTAGAAGAAGAAAATACCCAATTGCGAAAATTGCTGGGTGCTGCCCAGCAAACAGAAATCAAAGCGATCATGGCAGAAATTCTGTATGTCCCACGCGACCCCTTTAATCGCAAGGTTACACTCAACAAGGGAAGCTCTAGTGAGATTGCAGCAGGTCAAGTAGTCGTAGATGATCTAGGAGTCATCGGACAAATCACACAGATTCATCCTTTTTTATCCGAAGTCACGCTTGTCACGGATAAAGATCATTCTGTTCCGGTACAGGCTGCCCGTAATGGCTTGCGCTCAGTTATTTCAGGTACTGGGAAAAATAATGAGTTAGAGCTGCGCTATTTATCGGTCAATGCAGATATCGAAAAAGGCGACTTGCTTATCACCTCTGGCATCGGAGGAGTATATCCTCCCGGTCTGCCAGTAGCGCGAGTAGAAAATATTGAGCATGATCGCTCACGAGATTTTGCCATCATTACGTGCACGCCTATCGCGGGTGTAAATAGAAACAGACAAGTATTGATCCTCTCGTTGTCATCGCCCATACCGGAGCAGTCCAAAGAAGAGCCAAAAAATACTGCTGAACAAAAAAGGAAAAGCCGTGCCCGATGATTATCTTGATCAGGAGCTTCCTCTAGAGGCAAAAAGCAGCTTTATTCTATTCAGCTTGTTGATTGCGCTCTTGTTCAATCTATTGCCTCTACAAGAAATTATCCTGTTACTTCGTCCGGATTTTGTTGCGATTACGTTACTTTATTGGAGTATTCATCACCCACAGCGTATCGGAATGAGCCTTGCTTTTATTGCTGGCTTAGTAATGGATGTAAGTAATAGCAGCATTTTGGGTCAGCATGCCTTGGCTTATTGCGTGATCACATTCTTTGGAATGATATTGCATCGACGTCTACGATTATTCAATGTCTTTAAACAGGCACCCCAAATTTTCTGGGTATTGCTCATAGCTCAATTTGCGGTATTCTTGACAGGCTTGCTGGGGGGTACTTATTTTCCGGATTGGTATTACTTTTTTCCTAGCATTACAGGTGCATTATTGTGGCCTGTTATTTCATTCTTGCTGAGCATTCCTCAAAAACCGAAGAGCGATCCTAACGAACTATGAATTATGGGGTTGAGCTTCGTAATCATTTGCATGAATTACGACATTTCCACATCAGACTTGCGATCGCTGCGGGTTTTGTTGTGCTGTTATTTTGCCTGCTGCTTGCTCGTTTCTTTTATCTGCAGGTACTCCGAAGCGAGCATTACACTACCCTGGCAGAAGCTAATCGCATATCCATCATGCCGCTCGTTCCCAACAGAGGCCTCATTTTTGATCGCAATGGGGAAATACTCGCGCAGAATCATACGACCTATGCTCTGGAAATTGTGCCGAATCAAGTTCCCAATCTGGAATCGACCATAGATGAATTAGCAACTGTGATTGAAATCTCACCGGAAGATCGTCGACGATTTAATAAACTGAGGCGGGAAAGCACGCGCTTTAGAAGTTTACCCATTCGAACGCGCTTATCAGATGTTGAAGTAGCGAGCTTTGCAGTTAATCGTTACCGATTTCCTGGAATGGAAATCAAAGCACGATTACTTCGTCATTACCCTCACGCCGAGCTTTTATCACATGTAATTGGGTACATTGGCCGTATCAGTGATAAGGATCTTGAGCAACTCGAAAGCAATAATGAGCTTGAAAACTACCGCGGTTCTCTGCATATCGGAAGAATAGGCATTGAACAAAGCTATGAGAAAGAATTACACGGAATAACCGGATTTGAGCAAGTTGAAACCGATGCAGCGGGTCGACTCGTACGAACATTATCCCATACCCCTCCCGTAGCTGGGAATGATTTAATCCTCTCCCTTGATCTCAAATTACAGCAAGCAGCAGAAAGAGCGTTTGGTGATTATCGTGGTGCATTGGTAGCAATGGATCCGAGGAATGGTGAAATTCTTGCTTTTGTCAGTAAACCGGGCTTTGATCCCAATCTATTTATAGATGGCATCGATCATGTGAACTGGCGCTTACTCAATGAATCCATTGACAAACCTCTCAATAATCGTGCACTGAGAGGCATCTATCCCCCTGGCTCTACCTTTAAGCCTTTCATGGCGCTGGCTGGACTAGAATTAGGCAAGCGTACGGCCGACTATTCAATTAATGATCCAGGTTATTTTAGCCTGCCTGGTAGCTCCCACCGCTTTCGGGATTGGAGACCAGGCGGGCATGGCAGAGTTAATCTACACAAATCGCTTGTTATTTCCTGCGATACCTACTACTACACTCTTGCAAACGATCTGGGAATAAATAACATTTTCAGTTTTATCGGTCAGTTTGGGTTTGGCAGAAAAACCGAAATCGATATTCCAGGTGAAGTCACTGGTTTACTCCCCTCACCTGATTGGAAAAAGAAACGGTTTAACCAAAACTGGTTTCCTGGTGACACGATTTCCGTTGGAATCGGTCAAGGTTATAATTTAGCCACCCCGGCT
This sequence comes from Nitrosomonas sp. Is37, assembly GCF_033063275.1. Classification (NCBI taxonomy): domain Bacteria; kingdom Pseudomonadati; phylum Pseudomonadota; class Betaproteobacteria; order Nitrosomonadales; family Nitrosomonadaceae; genus Nitrosomonas; species Nitrosomonas sp. Is37. Next base: position 37,103 of record NZ_JAWJYP010000011.1, read on the forward strand.
CAACTGACCTTCGCCACCATGCTTCTTGCCAACAATGGTGTAGCATATCGTCCGCATTTTGTGAAACAGACTCAAGATAATGAGACTGGCCGCTTATATGAGAATAAGCTCAGCCAGATGTATACGCTTAATTTAAAAAAAGAGAATTTGATACGCGTCAGAAATGCGTTGGTCGATGTAACTCGCCCTGGTGGAACAGCAGCAAGAGCTGGTGCGAATGCCGCTTATACTTTTGCCGGCAAAACAGGCACCTCACAAGTGATAAATATTAAGCAAGGCGAACGCTACGTGGCTAGCAAGATACAGGAACGTCATCGTGATCATGCGCTATTTATAGCTTATGCACCAGCAGAAGATCCCAAAATTGCACTGACGATATTGGTTGAAAATGGCGGCTCTGGTGGCTCGACTGCTGCCCCCATTGCACGCCAGGTATTGGATTATTTTTTTCTCGGGAAAACACCTGAACCAATGCTTACTGAAAAAGCAAATAATCGATCACATTAAGAAAATAACAAACGATCAATTCCACTTCCAAATCAAATATGACGCAAGAGCGAGCCGCAGACAGTATTCATAATACGGCAAGGAGAAGCCGACAAAGAAGTTGTGAAAAAATCGTAGCGAACACTCCAAGCGCAAGGCGGACGGAACGCAGCGATGAGACATATCGAGTAGATAGGCGAGGAGCGAGTACCGCCCAACACAGTAATTGGAGTGCGTAGTAGATTTATTCATAACCTCAAAGTCAGATTTGATTTAGAAATGAAATAACATACATTAACTAAAACAACTGCTTGTTTAGCAGTTCATTACCATCGATCAATTATCGTATTGATGATTAGTTGTTATGATTGAATTTAAACGCTTATGGCATTATCTCACACGCTATATCGATAATTTCCTGTTAGCGGGCATCTTTCTATTGATGCTGGTTGGATTGGTCGTGCTCTATAGCGCGAGCGGTGGAAATTTAGTTCGGGTTAGCAGCCAAATTTTAAATATGATCGTGGCGCTGATAATTATGTGGTTAATAGCCAATATTCCGCTTCAGCAGATTATGCGCCTTGCCTTACCATTGTATATACTGGGGATCATACTTTTGATTAGCGTGGCATTATTTGGTGAGATACAAAATGGAGCACGACGCTGGCTAAACTTAGGAATCACTAGGATACAGCCTTCCGAGTTGTTAAAAATTGCTGTCCCTCTTATGATGGCATGGTATTTTGATAAATCGGAAATAGCCCTGCGCCTACGTGATTATGCTGGTGCTGCTTTAATTTTACTCTTACCCGTGCTTCTGATCGCACGCCAACCTGATTTGGGAACGGCCTTACTGATTACAGCAAGCGGCTTTTATGTTATCTATTTTGCAGGCTTATCCTGGCGGGTCATGGCTGGTTTGCTTGTTACCGCTGGCGGCATACTGCCGCTATTCTGGTCATTTGCAATGCATGACTATCAGCGCAAGCGTATTCTAACCATGCTTGATCCTTCTCAAGATCCGTTGGGAGCTGGCTATCATATTATTCAATCCAGCATTGCCATCGGCTCCGGAGGTATTGCTGGCAAAGGATGGCAAAATGGAACACAATCCCAGCTAGATTTTTTACCCGAGCAAAGCACCGATTTTATTTTTGCAGTATTTTCAGAGGAATTTGGTTTAATCGGGAATGGTTTGTTATTATTGTTATATCTGGTAATCATCGGGCGCTGCTTAATCATTACAGCCAATGCACCGACACAGTTTACCCGCCTCGTTGCTGGTTCGATCACATTGACTTTCTTTACTTATGTATTTGTCAATATGGGAATGGTCAGTGGAATCCTGCCGGTGGTAGGGATACCCCTTCCATTGATCAGCTATGGAGGCACATCTCTGGTAACAATGTTACTAGGTTTTGGCATTTTGATGAGTATACAAACGCACCCTAAACTGGTAAAAACATAAGGATGGTATACCCATGATGACAAGTACACTTCATTCTTTTTCTCATCGCTGGATAGCTTGTCCCATTCCACTCATATTCATCATTATCCTGATCATACTGGCAGGTTGTAGTAACTTGTCGCAATATGCTGGGTCACGGGAAAAAGGCTCTACTACTTCGTCAACTTTCTCTGCAAGAATCAAAGGGGGAGGCTATTATCTTGATGATGGCCCTCCCGACAATCCACCAGCCAATTTGGATTCTATTCCAGACGCTATCCCCCGCATTGAACCCTTAAGGCCAGCCAACATGCGTCCTTATGATGCCTTGGGGCAGACATTTACCCCCATGACATCCCTCACTCCTTACACAGCACAAGGGATTACCTCATGGTATGGACGCCGTTACCACGGTAAACAAACTGCTTCTGGAGAAGTGTATGATATGTTTGCCATGACAGCTGCTCATCCAACTTTACCCATTCCCAGTTATGTGCGTGTGACCAACCTTAAAAATGGCAAGTCGATCGTCGTGCGCATTAATGATCGAGGTCCTTTCTTGGCTAATCGAGTGGTTGATCTTTCCTATACTGCAGCATACAAACTGGATGTACTCACAAAGGGAAGCGCTCCAGTTAAAGTTGAAGCAATCATTCCAGGAGTGGCATCGTCTCCTCAAGCAGAAAAAATCGTGTCTACCCAACCGCCTAGTACACAAAATACTAAAATCTATTTACAGCTGGCTGCATTTGGTTCTGCCAGCAATGCGCACAACTTTCTTTCACAAATACGTTCCGAATTACCCTCAATCACTCATCAAACTGGCATCACTAATGAGGATGGATTATACAAAATCCGCACAGGCCCCTATCCGAGTGAAATATCCGCCAGAAAAAGTGCTAATGAGATCACACAACGTATTGCTGTCAAACCGATATTGACGATCGCTAACCGATAATCACATTGTTACGATTAAAGGATATTTTTCTCTTATCCTTCTCCTGTAAAGCCAAGTTTGTAATTATTTCAATTTTTAATATAAATAGCAGTAGCAGGAAAAGGTAATATTCTATGAATAAAGGTTTTATGTTAAATATTTTTACTTTTCTATTGGGAATTAGAATAACTAGCGATCATACCAGTAGCGACGACTAATCTCACGCCAACTGCTCACTGTTATGCTATCCTCTTTAAACTGTAGCAAAACTGCTCCATCGCGATCGCTGCGCATCAATTCACTCCCCAGGTCACGGTAACGTTCAACCACTTTCTCATTTGGGTGCCCAAAGTGATTACGATAGCCAACGCTAAATAGCGTAAGCCAGGGATTGACTTGTCGGATAAAAGTTTCCGTCGAAGAAGTTTTGCTGCCATGATGAGGCGCAATCAAAACCGTTGCGGAGAGCTGTTGACCCGCACGCACTAACAAGTCACGCTCTGTATCCTTTTCGATATCAGCAGGCAACAGCACACTGCCATGGCGTGTAGTAATTTTCAATACACAACTGGTTTCGTTAGTTTTTCGTTTAGCAAGATTATAGCTTTGCGCTAAAGGGTGCAGCAATTCAAAGTGAACATCATCCCATTGCCATGATTCACCTGCATGACATGGTTTACTATTTGTAGCGGCCTGCTGAATTGGATGATCGCTATTTAGCGATGATAGCAATGATTGCACGGGTATTGCTGCCAGCACCGATAAAGCACCGCCACTGTGATCTGAGTCAGCATGGGATATCAGCATGAGATCAAGCTGCCTGATTCCCTCACCGCGTAAAAATGGCACGATAATACGTGCCCCACTATCGGTTTCTCCATAGTTTGGCCCAGCATCGTATAACAGCGTATGATGTTCGGTACGTACCACCACAGCTAGCCCCTGCCCAACATCCAGCATAGTCAACCACATTTCACCAGTTGCTGGCTTGGGAGGAGAAATCATGAACATTGGCAGCAATGCAACCACCCCAAGCCATCTGGCAGGAAAGCCAGAAAAAATTCCCATACCCGAACCACCAGGCAAAAACAACCAGACGACGCCTGCCATACCTGCAATTAACGCCCATAAGGGAGGAGCAGGTTGCTGCCAAACAGCTTGAGGGGTTTCACTTAGCCATTTCAGCAGCAGCATACCGGCACTTAATATTTCATGAGCAGGTAAGAGTAGAAAATCAAATAATGGCACAATTGCAAGTAACGTCAGCGGTACTACCACCAAACTCACTAGCGGGATAGCGATAGCATTCGCTATCGGCGCAATCACTGACACTTGCTGAAACATGACTAGCAATAAAGGGCTCAATCCCAGTGTAATCACCCATTGAACACGAGCCCAACTGATGATCGCACCCATCTTGCCAATTCGGCCAAACGTCACAAGCGTAATCAGCGCAATCGCACCAAACGATAACCAGAAACCAGGTGAGATCACTGCCCAAGGATCGAATACCACTACGATCAATAACGCCCCCACTAGTACAGCAGGCATCGATACCCTACGATCACTCCAGAGTGCAATGGCTATGATTGCCAGCATCAGGAAGGTACGCCTAGTCGGCACTGAGAAACCAGTCAATAACGCATAACATAGTGCTGCCAGAACGCCTGCTGCAACAGCCATTTTACGTGCCGGTAGCCAATAAGATAAATGCAAACTTCGACGCCATAACCAATAAACAAGCCCCAAAACCATCCCTGATACCATCGTGACATGAAGCCCTGAGATAGACATAAGATGATTCGTGCCCGTACGAGTGAAAATTTGCCACTGTTCATGAGGAATAGCTTGTTGATCCCCTATTGCCAGGGCAATTTGAATACCCGTATAAGAATGGTCTGCCAAAACTTGACTAAAGCGTGTGCGAATCTGCTGACGAACATGTTCAATCAGGTATTTGGGATAATTGACCCATCCATCCAGGCGCACATTATTTGCTGATATGCGTACATAACCTATCGCTCGTATATTGCGCTCCATGGCTTTTGCTTCAAAATCAGAGCCATGGGGATTGGCATTGCCATGGGGGCGCTTTAATCGTACTGTTAGTCGCCAGCGCTCACCGACATTGACTTGAGGAAGAGTCGACGTGCTGATTTCCTCATATTTCCCACCCATTTTGTACCAAGTCAGCAAAATATGTGTAGGCACCGCTGCTTCTGATGCCAACACCTGCTCGACATCAAACCGGAAACGCACACCTCGATCCATTATTTGCGGTAATTCTGCGATGACGCCTATTAACTCGATGTCACGACTTTCCCATTCATGAGGTAAGGTATCTGCCATACGCCAGTAAGCAAACATCGCCGCCCAGAAAAAACCTAACCCAAGAAAAAGGCCAAATGACAGAGTTTTTCGGAGAGCAAGGAAGGTATTGGGGTAAAAATAGCTGTAAAAAGATAACAATACTGCGGCAGAAAATAACACTACCACCCATCGCATTTCAGGCAATTCAGCCTGAAGCTGTAATAAGCACACACCGAAGACAAAGGCAAGGCTATAGATTTGTCTCAGCAATTTTTGATTCCATGTAATTCCATTTCTAAATCAAACCTGACTTTGCTGGCTTCTCCTTGCCGTATTACTTATACTGTCTGCGGCTCGCCTTCGTGTCATGTTTGATTTGGAAACAGAATAAAAGGTGTGTAATGAATTTTTGCAATCAACAAAAAAGAAGAATCGTCTTTTATATACGGCGGAAAATTTCAGAGGCTGAGGAAATCAGCATCAGTGATAGGCGAATAAATCTTAAAATAGCCGGTGGTTACGCAACAAATAGCCCTGATAGGATAATTTTCTCAAAGATTCGGTCAGCTCTACATGATTAACGTTACCGCGAAATGATCATTTATGGTTAAAATGCAGCATTTAATTATTAGAGAGACTAATTATATGTATCGCATCGCTCCAAGCATTCTATCTGCAAATTTTGCCAAACTGGGAGAGGAAATCACGAACGTACTTGATTCAGGTGCAGATATCATTCACTTTGATGTCATGGATAACCATTATGTCCCCAATTTGACGATCGGCCCACTGGTATGTGAAGCGATACGCCCTTTAACCAAGGCAATGATTGACGTCCATTTGATGGTTGAGCCAGTAGATCGCATCGTTCCTGACTTTGCCAAGGCAGGTGCCAATATTATTTCCTTCCACCCGGAAGCTTCCAGGCACATCGACCGCACTATTGGTCTTATTAAAGAACAAGGATGCAAAGCAGGATTGGTATTCAATCCCGCCACCCCTCTTAGCTATCTTGATCATGTTTTGGATAAGCTTGATTTGGTGTTAATCATGTCAGTCAACCCCGGTTTTGGCGGACAAAAATTTATCCCTGAAGCACTCAATAAATTAACAGAAGTCCGGAAACGCATCGATGCCAGTGGCAAAGACATTCTGCTGGAAATCGATGGTGGTGTAAAAGTTGATAATATCGCTGAAATCGCGCGCGCAGGTGCCGATACGTTTGTTGCTGGATCAGCCATTTATAGTGCAGGTAAAGACAGTGACCCCCATCGCTATGATACGATTATCTCGGCAATGCGAGCAGAGTTAGCAAAAATTTAGTATCTTTTACTACCATCACCTGAATAAAAACGAATGAATCAAAACAACTTGCACCCTTCAGAAATTGAGTTTCCTCTCCCCATTAAGGCTGTTGTCATCGATCTGGATGGTACGCTGCTTGATACAGCGATGGATCTTGCTTCTGCCGCGAACAAGATGCTGGCGGAACTTGGCAAACCAGAATTACCGCCTGTTACGATCCAGACCTTTATAGGAAAAGGTATTCAGAAACTGGTAAAACGTTCATTGACGAATAGTCTGGATGAGGAACCAGAACCTGAATTATTCAATAAGGCTTTGCCTATTTATGAGCGAAATTATCGTGAGAATTTATATACCCACACTCGTCCCTACCCAGGGGTCGTTGACGGATTGGATACGCTCAAAAAGAATGGGTTCAAGTTAGCCTGTATAACCAATAAAGCTGAAGCATTCACCTTGCCCTTGTTACGCGCAGCCAACCTGCTGCATTATTTTGAGATTGTATTGTCAGGCGACACTCTGCCCAAAAAGAAACCCGATCCCCTGCCCTTGCTACATGCTTGCAACCACTTTCAAATTAAACCATGTGAATTGTTGTTAATTGGCGACTCACTCAATGACGCGATTGCAGCGCGTGCAGCGGGTTGCAATATCTTCTGCGTTCCCTACGGTTATAATGAGGGACAGGATGTTCATGAATTGGATTGCGATGCGATCATTTCTTCACTACTAGAGGCAACGAAATTAATCAAACAATAATTAAAAGGGATTTGAATAATTTTCATGATAGTCACTCTACTCATCCGCATATAAATGATCTGCTCGATGATAATCAGTAAGAAACACATCGTTAAATTACATCTGTTTTAAAAAAAGGTGAGCGTGTGACTCAAAGTGAATTCAATAAGCTGGCAGCAGAGGGTTACAACCGCATTCCCTTGGTACTGGAAACTTTTGCTGATCTTGATACACCGCTTTCAGTTTATCTCAAACTGGCTAATCAACCTTACTCCTACTTGTTAGAATCGGTGCTGGGTGGTGAACGTTTTGGACGTTATTCCGTCATTGGATTACCTGCAAAGACACGCATAGAAGCGTATGGCAATGAAGTCGATATCATCAATGATTCCGCTTCTAAGAAAGTCAATGTCGGGAATGTACTGGACTTTATTGAATCCTATCTGGCTGATTTTAAAATTGCACCCTACGCTGGCCTGCCCCGTTTCTGCGGAGGATTAGTAGGCTATTTTGGCTATGATACCGTACGTTATATCGAACCGAGACTAGCGGGCCATGCTCGGTCCGATACCTTGCATACGCCGGACGTATTGCTGTTGCTGTCTGAAGAATTGGCCGTAGTGGACAATCTTTCTGGAAAACTCTATCTCATCATTTATATCGATCCACATTCGGATAATGCTTATCAGGCAGGGAAAAATCGGTTAAAAGAGCTGCTGACCAGGCTGCGGCAACCTTTATCCATACCGATAGAAAAGCCAAGCAAGCCGGGTACTGCTGTCAGTGAATTTAAGGAAGCCGATTTCATCACCGCCGTAGAACGAGCCAAGCACTATATCGTTGAGGGCGATATTATGCAGGTCGTCCTTTCACAACGCACCAGTAAGCCCTATTCAGCCTCTCCGCTTGCGCTTTATCGCGCACTACGTAGCATCAATCCCTCCCCTTACATGTTCTATTATCATCTGAATCATTTTCATATCATCGGAGCCTCTCCCGAGATTTTAGTGCGACTTGAAAATGACATGGTTACAGTTCGCCCGATCGCAGGAACCCGTCCTCGTGGCAAGAGTATGCAGGAAGATTCAGCGTTAGCGGCTGATTTACTGGCAGATCCCAAGGAACGGGCCGAACATGTCATGCTGATGGATCTAGGACGTAACGATATTGGCCGCGTCGCTCAAGCCGGCACAGTCAAAGTTACTGAGAATATGCAAATCGAGCATTACTCACATGTCATGCATATAGTTTCCAACGTAGAAGGTAAGCTCAAATCAGGTTTGAATGCGATTGACGTATTACGCGCCACCTTCCCCGCTGGAACAGTCAGTGGTGCGCCCAAAGTCAGAGCAATGGAAATTATTGACGAACTGGAAATCTCCAAACGTGGTATTTATGCAGGTGCAGTCGGCTACCTAGGTTTTAATGGCGATATGGACCTTGCTATTGCGATCCGTACTGGCATTATCAAGGATGGCAAGCTATACGTCCAGGCAGGCGCCGGTATCGTTGCCGACTCTGTACCTCGGAACGAATGGATCGAAACACAAAATAAAGCTAGAGCCATATTACGTGCGGCAGAAATTGCTGAAAATGGACTGGATAGCAAAATCGATTAAAGTTTTTTTAGCAGCTGCCGATATCTAAAATTATATTTAACCGCAGAAACCAAATTATAGAAAAAGTAAATTGTCATCTTTTTTATGCAATTTAAAAAAAGAGGTTATTCCAATAAAACTGCTCTTGTTCGTAGCAAGCTCGCTGAACTGCAAAACCGCATAAAGGCTGGATTTCTACAGACTTAAGCAAAATGTCATATATAACACTTGCAATGCATTAATTAATACCGTATACCCGCCAGGCGATTTTCTAAACGCTTCAAAATGGAGGTAATAGTTATGGCAGCAGGGTCTTTATTGGGAAGTGTAGGTGACAATCTAGCAGACGATGTAAAAATCCTGCTGGATCAGTTTTTAAATGTCATATAACACTTGCATTATATTAATTAATACCGTATATTCGCCATGCAGTTTTCTAAATGACGTTTTGAAGGGAGGTAAGGCCTATGGCAGCAGAGTCTTTATTGGGAGGTGTAGGTGACGATTTAGCAGATGACGTAAAAGCCCTATTGGATCAGTTTTTAACTGATACCGACGAAAATAGCGTAGTACGAACAGATCTAGGCAATGGTGCTGTACAGATCATTGGCAAAGGTCATCATGGTGAAACACAAGGTGCAATCGTTACTGGTGACGCCGCAATCGCTATAGAAATGGAAGCTGGCGTGATGAAGCTTGCGATTCAGTTACCGTCTGGTGTTCACATTGCCTTTGAAAGTTTAAGTAATAAAGCAACACCCCAAGAGATAGCAGCTTATCTCAATGCACGAATTGAAGAAGCATTACCATCAAGTAGTTCAGATCCTGCTGTTCTAGCGCTTAATGCTAGCTTAACAAATGCGCTTAACAATATCTTCGACGGTTTGATTGCCAGCGGTGTTGGTGAAAGTGTTCTCAGTATTATTAGTTTCGCCGATATATCTGATTCACTTTCAGAATCTCTAACAACTATTGCTGCACAAACCACACAAGGCATAGAGCCACACGATGAGAATGAAATTGAGTTTGATGCGAGCGGTTCAGCAGATAATGAAGTTTTTGCCTTACTATTGAATAGCATTCAGGAAGGCCACACACTTGAACTCAAGGGTGTAGAGAATGCAATGCTGATTGGTTCTGGTACTGTTAAAGTGGGTGATGACGGTGATGTGAATTTGCAAGGTGACAATAGTGATCAGAATATCACTAGCGGCAGCGGCAATGATACCTTGGTTGGCGGTGGCGGTAATGACACCTTGCTGGGTGGCGGTGGTGATGACGTCATAGGTTTCAATGCATTAGGTCATTACACTGTTCAAATTGACAACAGTGACAAGCTTGCCTTCCAGTTCGATAATATCCATACCGTTGCAGATATATTGCCTTTCGTTACTAACATTTCTGAAGCAGATGGCAACGTCACTTTTGAATTCCTCGATGGTGAAGCTTCAATTACGCTAGTGGGTATGTCTGCTAGTGAAATTACTGATGATATGGTAATCTTTAACTTATCGTAATTTACAAACATACACTTTTAAAAGCCCGCTTAGAAATATGCGGGCTTTTTTATGAAAAAAACCAAAGGAAATAACCTAGCACCGTATCTTTCGCCGATAATTATACATAATGGGTTATTGAGGGGATGTGCTTTTATTCCAGGCACAAAACCGGCTCAAGTCGCCGTTTTGATAGATGGTAAGATTCTGACGAAAGTTTTTTGCGAGTTCCCCATAGCGGATATTTATCGGGAATCACTAGGTGGGCCAGCAGGTCTTACCAAGGGGTTTCTTGTACCATTGCCAGCCCGGTTATTTGACGGGGCGCCACATGAACTGATTACCCGGTTGTGCAAACCTGACCGAAAAACTGTCGAATCCACAGCAAGCGACTTAGCACAATATTGGCTGCTTGAAAGTCGATTAGCATTCCAGCATGGCGACCGTCATGGTCAAGTCAGCTTTGTTGATGGCCATTTTCAGGGCTGGGTTGCCTTTAGTCATCGTCCCACTCCTCTACCCCAACTGATTCTAAGTGATCAAGAGGGAAATTTTTGTAAGCAGATACCACTGATTCCTTTGCCAACAGAAAATGGACAACCAAATAAATATTTAGCAAATTTTCGTATCCCGCAAAAAAATTTACCGCTCCCTTTACGAATTTTCTGTGGAGAAATTGAACTAACCGGTTCACCTTGTCAACCGAAGAAAAAACTGATCGGGCATCTTGAGAGATTCAATGCACACGCCATACACGGCTGGGCTTTTGACATGAATCAACCAACAAACCCAGTAGAACTGACCCTAATAATCGATGGCCAGACCGCCCAACATTTTCGCCCTAATGTTTACCGTCCCGACGTTGCAAACCACTTGAAACTACCAGAAGAAGGACTGGGTATTATCGGATTTCAACTAACACCACCAGAAATTCTATTCGATGGTAAAGAGCATCGTATCAGTGTCGAATTTACCGGGTTAAACCATCCATTACGCGGCAGTGGGCAACTGGTTAAGATACCCAAAAACTATTTAACATTTGACGAAATTGTTTCCCTGCCAAAAAGGATAGTACGGCAGGCAAGAAAAATTGCGCGACCGAATAAACCAGTAGTTTCGGTAATCATTCTAAACCGTAATGGAGAAAAACTACTTGCTGCCCTGTTCGAAAGCTGGAAAATAAAAAATAGCCTGACCAACGTTGAATTCATTGTCGTTGATCATGCATCTGATGATGGTAGTCTGGGATTGCTTAATCGTTGGCAATCTCAATTGCCGCTGCACATTATACCGCTATCCTTTAACGATTCTTTTTCCGCCTCATGTAATCGTGCAGCGGAAGAAGCTCGTGGCAAATTTCTACTGTTCCTAAATAACGATATTATCTGGCTGCAGGATGTACTCCCAACGATGGTCGATACTCTTGAAAACGATCAGAAAATCGGTGTGCTTGGTCTAAAACTGATCAAATCAACAGATAATAAACAACTATTTGGTCAACCATTAGTGCAACACCTGGGAGTACGCTTTAAACTTTCCCATGTAGCCTACTGGCCCTATGAAGCCACCCCTGACGACAACAACGAAGCAGAATATTCTACTCAGACTGTTCCAGCTGTCACGGGCGCTGTCATGCTTTGTCGCAAAAAAGATTTTTTTCATGTGGGAAAGTTTGATCCAAGTTATTTTTATGGTTTTGAAGATGTAGAATTTTGTCTGCGCCTTAGCAACAGGCTCGACAAGAAAATTATTTGCCGCAACGATCTGCTGGCCCTACACCATCATGGCTATACTCGTCTTTCCGGGCGAGCCAGAGATATTACTGATCGTCTCATCAATAACGCAGATGTATTACAGACACACGCTGGCTTATGGCTAAAACAACGTTATTGGACAAGTCTCTTCAATGCTGATCAACACCTCACGGTCGATAAACCGACCGTTGGTTTTATCGTTGATGAGCCTCTGGCAAACGGTAAAACTACTCATTTACGATCCGACGCGAGCAAACTGGCCAAGCAAGTACTTCATTGTTACCCCTCAGTGCAAATTGTTTTTCTGCCTCCCAGTCGTGGCTGGTACAATATACGCAATATTCACATTCTCATCGTTGGGCATCCTGAATACGATATTGGTAAAACTATATTTTGCCGCGAAGATCTCCTCACCCTAGCTTGGATCAGGGATGATGCTGATCTATGGAGTCAAGCTCCTTGGTGGCCCCATTTTGATGGCTATCTTGCGGCTAAAGCCGATGCTATAAAATATCTTGCCCCCACCGTCAGTAGCCCCATAGTGCAAACAACAGCTGCAACCCCCCTTGGACCATTATTCAACCCTCAATCACCGCCACTGCGAGTTGCCCTGCTCATGCCGCACAAAATCTCAGCCCAACACAAAACTCGTATCGATACATTGCAACAATCCCTGAAAGCTGCTGGCGCTGTTGTCTGGCAGGATCCATTCGATACTCCTGACGGATCAACGCGACTAGCGGATATACGAATCGCCATTTGTTTCAATAAATCACTGCTGAAAATTGAACCCGAAGCTCAGCCTCACACATTGAATATCCTCTGGGCACCATACCTCACGCAAACACAAAGCACCGAGAATTTAATAGGATGGCAAATCGTCAATCAAATGCCGCAGGTAGATTGGCTACGCAACGAACTAGAGAAAGAAGTTGGAAATACTTTTTGTTCATCCTAATTTCCCTGGGCAATTTCGCCGTTTTGCGGCAGCTTTGGCACGCGAGCCAGAAATGCGGATACATGGTGTCGGCGATGCTAAATGGATGGAGGATACATTGCCTTTGCCAGATATTCCAGTTATCGCCTACCCAACACCGAATGCGACTGGTAACAATATTCATCCCTATGCACGCAACTTCGATGCCGCTGTCAGGCGTGGACAACAAATCGTGCAGACACTTCTTACCCATAAGCGACAAGGGCTGGAGCCTGACCTAATCATTGCCCATCCTGGTTGGGGGGATGCTTTTTATCTAAAAGATATTTTTCCTGGGGCAAAAGTCATTGGCTTATTCGAATACTACTATCGGGCAAGAGGTGCCGATGTTGGCTTTGATCCAGAGTTCCCGATGAATTTCGATGATATCTTTCGAGTGCACAGTCTCAATGCCACCCAATTATTAGCCTTGGAATCCTGCGATAGCGGCTATTGTCCGACAGCCTGGCAGCGTAGTTGCTTTCCTGCTCATTATCAGGAACGGCTCAGCGTTATCCATGACGGTATCGACACCGCCATAGTTGCACCGGATGCGAGTGCAGCAATCACCCTTCCTGATGGTTCTACCCATCGCGCTGGAGAAGAAATACTCACCTTTGTCAGCCGCAGTCTTGAACCTTATCGCGGATTTCATATGTTCATGCGTGCTCTGCCGCATATTCTTGAAGCGCGACCTCATTGTCAAGTCATCATCGTCGGCAGCGATAACGTCAGCTATGGCAAGCAACCGCCGCCTGGCCAGACTTATCGTCAACGCTACTTCGACGAAATCGCTGATAAAATCGATCAATCACGTGTTCATTTCACTGGTCGTCTCCCTTATAATGATTATCTCAAAGTATTGCAGATATCTCGAGCACATGTTTACCTGACCTATCCGTTCATTCTTTCCTGGTCCATGCTTGAGGCCATGTCTAGTGGCTGTCTGGTCATTGCTTCTGCCACCCCAACGGTACAGGAAGTTATAATTGACGGTAAAAATGGCCTGTTATTTCCATTCAATCAACCAGCCACTCTGGCAAACTATGCAATCGAAGCATTAAGTAATCCAGAACAGTATCGGGAATTACGCAATACAGCGCGACAAACTGTAGTTTCTCGCTATGATTTTAATACTATCTGCTATCCAGCATTCAAACAGCTCATTAAACAATTTGAATGGTAGTGAAAATCTATGACTAAAACACTTACAGAAATCTTAAAAGAAGCCGGCGCTCTCCTTGAAGGTCGAGATTACACCAACGCAACATCCCTCTACCAAGAAGCAATGAAATTACAGCCTGGCAATGCTGCCGCAGCCATGGGCATTGCCATGATTCATAACAGGACAGGGCAACCAGAGGAAGCGCTCAAAATTCTCCAGGGCGTATGGAAAACTATCTCACGCAGTAGAAGAAAAAAGGCTGTCGCGCCAAAAGCAGCTGTCCTTGCTCAGATTGGTCTGGCGCAGCAACAACTGGGCCGAGCAATTGAAGCCTTGCAAAATTTTCGGCGAGCGAATGTCTTGCTTCCCTCTGCCGAACTAGCTGAGCGTATCCAGAAACTGGAAAGTGTCATCGAAAATCCAAATACTATCGCCCAACTGCTGATCCAGGCCAGCCAATTACTACGTTCTGGTAAGGTGGAAGAAGCTGTTAAGGTCTACCATGCTGCACTGCAGCTCAATGCTGACCAGCCGGAGGCTCTTCATGGGCTTGGATTGGCATTGCGTGCTCAAAAAGATCTGGATGGCGCCCTCCCCCTCTTTCAACAAGCAATTATGCTGGCGCCGGACCGCGCTGACTATTACAATGACTTGGGCATACTCTTCCAGGAGCGTGGTGAGCTTGAAAAAGCAATCAGCTTCCATAAGCGTGCTCTGAAAATTAAAGCAGACTTTGTCCCCGCTTACATCAATCTTGGTGTCGCCTACAAACGCATGGGCAAGCTCGATGATGCCATTGCTGCCTACCGCGAGGCCATTACATTGCAACCTAACTCTTCGGCTGCGCACAACAATCTTGGCAACCTCTTACGCATTCAGGGAGATCTGGTCAACGCGCGCAAGGAACTGGAACAAGCCATCAAGCTCCAGCCTGGATATCAAGGCGCCATTGAAAATCTGGCTGCACTCGAACAGGAAGCTAAACTGAAATCTGCCACCTCCCAAGCTGTCACAAAGCCACCAGCAGAAGCAGATGACAGAAAATGACTTTCTTCATCAGCAAGAGCGCTCTACACATTCTTCCAAATGAATGGACCAGGCAAAGTGGAAAATGAGCGAAAAGTGAGCTCACGAAATATTTCTTGCGAGTAAGAAAATGCTGTAATGAGGTTTGGATTGTTTGAGGCACCCTTAAGTTAAGGTGGAGTGTATTGCTATTGTTAAGCCCTTAAGGCTTTACTGCCTTACGGCAGATCATTTAATCCGTAGCACTGGATGCGCAAGCTATCCAGCTGTTCGGATCATGGTTAACTAAGGATATACGCGGTGGAGATGCTGATCTCATGCTCAACTTTGACCATCCCATTGAGCATCCAGCAATGCTCTCTGCTCAGCTAGCCATCCGTGTATTGCGTGCTTACTATTACTATTGGCGACAGAAAGGTCGATATCGTGTTACGTGCTCCCAATCTGATGCAAAGCGCCATTCATCGCATTGCAGAGGAACAAGAATTGCTGATATATCCTTGATAACGCCCCAACCTGAAAGATTACTCTTGACAGCAAACTGTTTGCAAAGCTGCTAATACCAGAGGAGTGAGTAGCTCAATTAGGTAGTAATGAAGCGCAGACTAAAAGAGTAGAAGCGTTCATCAGTAGATTTAGCCGACTCCAGGATACTTACTCGGTTGATTCACTTCAAAGAGAATTGATATTTCACCGAGCTGGCGCAATAGAAATTGCAGCCAGCTTTGATATGACTTCCAATCAATTAGTATGTATTTTTCTGGGTATTGAGTAGGAATTCTATTTCTGAATCAAACCTGATTTTGTCAGCTTCGCTTTGCCGTATTATTTATACTACTGCGGCTCGCCTTCCTGTCATGATTGATTTGGAAATGAATAAGCAAGCGTAAACTTCTCAGAGCTCAGGATATGGTGATAGCAAAATAACAAAAATCGGTAGCCGGATTACCTTCACTGTCGGGTAAAATGCCTACAAAATCACCACGACCTTCCTTCATGACGCCCACATCGAATTCCATGGTGTAAACTGCCCATTCTGCACCCCCAGTGAACCTGCGCCAGCCAGAATTGCCAACCTCATTAGTTGAATAAGCTACGGCAAAGCGTGATTGATCGCTGCCGGAAGCACGAGCAATGATACTCACGGTAATATGGTGACCACTGGCAGTAGCTTCGATTTCATCAGGAAGACGAATACTATAACCACCTGTGATTCCACCGGTCGGAGCATTGGCTTTACCATTGGCAAGAGTAATATAACCAGTTTCGCCATTTGTACCGACATGACTTGAACAGATCATCCCTACCGGGGTAGTTGATGCTTCACCCGTTTCAAAAACATAAAGGAAAGCGGCGTTCTGCGCAATTTTGCCACGAAGCTGCTCTGCCAGATTGACTGGTATTGCGGATACTTTGGCTACTTCTCTTACTTCAGGAGAAATAGCTTTAGGAGGGATAACTACTTCCGGAGAAGTAGCCTTAGGAGAGGTAGTTTGAGGAGAAGCAGCTTCTGAGGAAGCTTTCTGCCCACCAAGAGCCTCCTGTATCTTCTCCCAAAAAATTTGTAGAATGCCTTTTCCCATCTTATGAATCTCCTTTAGCAGAAATCAATATAAAATTTTATTAGAATTTCAATTTCATGATACTACCCTAATTCCATTAAGATAGTACATTTGAATTTTACTTCCAGAACACACAATCTAGTTTGGATGTTTCATAATTTATGAATAATTAAGGTAATTCCTAGAAAAATCCAGGAATTACCTTATTTAAAAAAGAACTTAATAAAGTGCCTCAGTTTATTTGGTCACCATATTCAGTGCGTGTTTGACTAAATATACGGCTTTACGTATATTTCACTTTAGCAAAAAGGTCATTTATTTTTTGTACACTATATAGTGTTCATTTTGCCTGTTATTAATGTCAATAATAAAGCATTTATTGTGATCATATTGAAGACAGCTCATCATATGCCGCATTATGCCTCTTATTGAAAAATTATTAGCCAGAATCAAGAAGTATAAAATACTAAAAAATAGAATCAAGCGTTGGTTGCAATCATGATAGATTTTATGTCATGGCGCACTAAAGTGCACACGGAGAAACGATATTTTAGCGTTTCTGGATTCAGTTGATCAAATAAGAAGTACGGCTATGCAATTTCATAACGCCTGAAATAATTCTTTCTTATCAACTCCAAAGTAATAAGTTAATAAGCATATAGACATTGATCAATACACATTTAAAAAAACTACTTGCAAAATTAATTAAGGAATGAGCGTGAAGAAAAATATTGCGGAACTATTTCTTAAAGAAACTAAGGACCAAATATTGGCCGATAAATTTAATCAAATAACAGATCCAAAGTTGAAATACATTATTGCTATGACACCCCGCTCAGGAAGTAGTTATTTGTACGATCTAATAAAGCAGAGTCATTTATTGGGAACCCCTGATGAGTACTTGAATCATCAATTTATACCAGAAATATTAAAGAATGTACCAGCAAATAATGCTGATGATTATTTGAAAAATATGCTTAAAAATTCTCAATCTAGTGTTTAATTGCAAAAATAAGTTATTTTATTATCTTAGTTAACCAGTTGTTTTTTATAGATATAAACCTCAGAAAGCTTGTAATGAATTAATGCAATTAAACACTAGTAATAAGTTTCAGGCTTGAATGCAAGCTGGTTTCAGTTCATAAAATTTTGTAATGCGATGAAAAAACCTGCAGTAGTATTTAGGCAATTCAAATATATCTATCTTATACGCCGTGATTTATATCTTCAATCAGTTTCTCTCTACAAGGCAACTGAGTCTGGCGTATTCCATACAAATGTGGAACATAAAGAAGAAGCAAAATTGAAGCTTAATAAGCTTGATTATAATTACGGAAAATTGGGAAAGTGGTATAAGCATATAATCGTACAGGAGTCCAGTTGGCGACGTTTCTTTTTATTGACAAATATTTTTCCCCTTTACATTATTTATGAAGAAATCGAAGAAAATATTGGTAATGTTATCGATCGAATATTTAATTACCTCAATATTAAGAATGAAGCTCGTTCAACAAATTCGGTTGAGTCGATTTTCAAGAAAATTGGAGACCGCCAGAGCATGGAATGGACCTCTAGATTTGCTCTTGAGCGGGATGAAATAATGAGGAACACGAAGGTATTGTAAGTACAATCGGTGTGGGTCTTTATATTAGACAACAAAAATTAGGCTCTAAAGGGAGCGAAAATTTTTGCCTGGTATGCGGTTTATTTACTGAAGGTAGCTTTTGACCTGGTCAAGCATTCTATAGCAACTCAGTTAAGCAACCTTTCCAAGTTCTGGCAATTCAGATTCAAATTGATCTGGATTCTTGTAATCCAACTATGAATTGTACTAGTAGATCGTTCCAGAATAACATTTACAATAGTACCTTCGGCCTGAGCTAGTCGAAGGCCGGTATCAGTTTCTTAGCGGTTCGACAAGCTCACCGCGAACGGTAAAGAGTTTACTAGAACGATCTACTAGTTCAGATAATCCTTCATGACCCACTCTGCTCCGATATACATTCTTTCTGGATGCATTATTGGGTTAATGGTTACAACACAGTCCTCGCGCGTAACCTATCGTAGCTATACCGCCAGATATTGGTGAAGGTACGTGGCCACCTCGCCACTTCAGGCCGCAACAACATAGTTATTCCATTTCTAAATCAAACATGACACGAAGGCGAGCCGCAGACAGTATAAATAATACGGCAAGGAGAGCCGACAAAGTCAGGTTTGATTTAGAAGTGGAATTAGTGCGCCTCCAGCCGAATCTCGGTTACACTCCCCCCAATATAGGCCACCCGCCCAGGAACCGGGTTATGTACCTCTTGCCCTAACGCAGCCCCGGATAAACGCCAAGACTGTGGGTCATTCCAGTGTTGGCCAAACAACTTTTCAACATCCTCTGGCGTTGTGTCACTAAACGTTTTGCTCATCTTAGAGGCGGCGACATAACGCAGCGCATCCTTGAATTGAGTGTGAGAGATAGATACAGAAAATACTTTGTTGGAAAATGATTCAAATTGCGTCGGTTCTCCATTGGAGGTCCACAATGGTACCTGCTCACGACCAGCGGCAGTGGTTGTATTTCCCGATGCTCCCAGCGGCCCGCCTATCACCGGCAATCCCCCTTGCCCACGATCAAACATCACCTTCGCGCGAAAAAAGCGGCGCTTTTCCTGTTCTCGCCATCCACCCGCTCGCTGGATCGCAATATTGAACAAGAACTTGATCTGACAACCACGTTTCCACTTGCCCGGCACTGAACATGCGGAATTGACAAAACCTAGTGTAAGCTCCTGCTTGGCCTGGACTACGGAGGCATCATCGCTCCGTAATTCCACATAAAGCTGAGGCACGGATTGTCTGGTGGTAATCTCCAGAGTGCCATTCCTACCGCCCCATGGCACCATGGCGTCTTTATCCTTCCTGCTAAGGCGGAAAACTGCAAAGGTCCCCTCAATGAATTGGTTGAATCCCGACCCCCACTGACCCAATACGCCCCTAGGCTGCCAGAAAGGTATTCCCTTCTGGCTCGGTCCAGTATAGGTGTACAGTCCGATGCCACCGGCTCCCGGACCTTGCTGATTCACGTGAACAAATGTGTCACTCGTTGCTGAGCGCGCAGTTCCGGTGCAACCAGGATGCTCTCCAACAGGTGTCCAACGAGTGAGAGGATGCATGGTATCCAAAGCAACCCCGGTCAAGACTTTAGCTTTCCCAAACAAATCAAATGGTCCATTGCTCACCGGTCCGTTTTCAGCCAACGGCTCACACCCGACACCCTCCCCCCAGAAGCTCACAAGAAAAGACGAATCTCCCCCTCGATTTACCTCTGACGGAGTTGGATTCCAGCTAGCCAGATAGAAGAGTCCATCACCATCCTTGTCATCCGCCATTTCGTCCCGTAAGTGAGAGAGCTCTCCTCCATCATAAAGAAACAGCCTAGGAGTGACAGTTTGCGCCACCACCGGTGTGCTGGATATACTGGATAATGTGATCGCTATCAGCAGCGAAAGACTACCTGATAGCGATGAATGCTGCAATTTCTTTAGAGACAATGGGAACTCCATCGTATCCTCCATTCAGTGTCAGATAATTTTCTCCTCAGCCAGGCGCAAGCGCAGATTTTTGAAGAGTAAATGAGGAATAATATTTTCGCCGATCTTTCTTTCCCCTGCGTTTTCGACACCAGGATCCGCGAACTCTTCTCCACCGGCGAAATGCTTGGAGAACTCCGCGTTTGACGCCTGGAAACGCTGAAGAAACTGGCGGCGATCGGCAACATTCATCAGGGAAAACTTGTGCTTCTGCTCTAAAGACTTGCCAAATTCCCACACATACTTCAGCATTTCTTTGGAAAATGCTTCATTCATGCCCTTTTCTCTCAATTGCCCAATAAGACGCAATGCTCCGATAAGCCTAGCATCCACTGATAAGTTGGAATGAATACGGGGTGGATCAATGCATGCGTCGCATTTGAGCCCCAGCAAGCGAGAAAAGTGGGAGATTACCGATTCCTTTGGTCGATAGACATTAGCAAGAATACGTTCACGACCGAAGACCCCAGCCCATCTTGAACACATAGCGAAATAATCAAGGCGGCCCATCCTCTCGAGTTTGCTGGCGAAATCGGGCAACGACTTAGTGTACGAACCCATCCTGACGTTCTGATTGAACGCAGATAGTACGAGGTCATCCTGTCTGCGGAAGTAGACAATCACCCAAACATCTAGACCATTGAACGCCTGGGCGATTGGTTTAGGGTCGCGACAAAATTCAAATTCCTCGCTGCTCAATATGATCTTGCTGCATTTAGACCTGTCGATCTCCTCGCGTAATACACCGATATCGAATTCGCCGCGCCCCAGAAACGACCATGCAACGTCGTGGTGCCCGTAATTAACTCCCCTCTGGGGGCAGCCACTCCGGGGGTACAGCCAACCAGTCGTCTCCAGCACATCTCGGTTGTGACTAAGGTAATGCTGGAGAGCTGTGGTGCCAGTCTTATGCGTTCCGATGTGTAGATACAATTGCTTATTCATAAGTTAAGTTTGCAACTCTTTGACACATAAGAAAAATAAACTATCTATCTCAGAATATTGAATGTACTGAAAGTTTAATTGACTGTCAAACATAAGAATAATCTATCAAAACCTACCCCATTCTGATTCAATCAATACGAAGAAGCTTTATATTTTGATGCATTCTGATGCTTCAGATGAAAAGCTAGCAGAGAATATGGATCCACGATATGAAAAACAAGCTGTTACCGCTATTTGACAAACTCTTGTTACGTAAACGCTCGATCATTGAAACTGTCAACGATCAATTGAAAAACATTTTAGCCGTAGTGTTGAAATCCTATGTCAAACTCATACTAGATCAATTTAAGTATTGTTTCAATATTGTCTTAAACTCAGGAAGTTTTATCTGGAAATCAGCAAAGATTGATCGGTTGTTGATATCAACACAACGCCCATACATCATATGGAAATATTGCCGATTATGTACAGCAAGATCCCAGAAGAACAATGCCGGCATGGTTTCAGGGGCCATACAAACAATCGGAATCTTGGATGGAGCAAATATCATATTAGTTAGTGCTGCACCTGCAATACTAACGATGCACTCAGCTTCAGCAAATGCATCAACTTGCTCCAAAAAGCCCATGGTACTGCAATCTATCGGCTCAAACCCTAGACCTTCCAACAGTTTGAGCACCTCCTGTTCGTTAACTAAGAGTCGAGTACCAGCATCTCTACGCCCAATATATAAGCGCCGCCCTTTAGTTACTGGCCTTTTACATTCAGATTGCCAGCGCTTCCAATAATCTATACATGCAGGGTGTATCGCGAAGGGATGGCACGTTCAAAGTGTTGGATAAGCAAGGTCTCTGCAATTTACGGGTTATTTGTGATGAATCACTTGTTTCGTATCCAAACCGACATTATTAAATATCTCGCGCCAGTTTGAGACTGCCTTTTCATGCAATAAAATTTTTTGCTCAGAAAATCCTGGAATACTCTTTACATAGGCTAAGCGTGGAATTACTTCCACCAAAATATGCCCGTAGTTCCGAATACCTTGCTTTGATGCAAGTACGACAGCATCATCAATAACACATGCATCCTCGCTAATAATGCAGTGGTAACCGCCATCATCTTTCACGAAGGATGGATTTCTTGGTAGATTTATTGTCTCTTGGATAATTTCACGGTTTGCTGTTATGATGATGCCATGACTCACTACTGTAGCGTTTTGTAGCAATAAAACCCACCTTGGTGGAATTTCTACAACACCAGATTTTAGGTGTGCAAAAAAGTCAGGACGTCAGGACTTTCGTTAGCGAAACAAAGGGAAATCGGAGCGGATTTATAGTATTTAGTTTCTTTTGTGTCAATTGATATTGACATACAGCCTTCTGCAATCAGCTGCATAGCTTTAGCTACTAAATTCTGCCGCCAATTAGCTTGCGGTTTTTGCGTGGATTTATTTGCTAAAATCATTGTACCCATTTATTACAAGTATGCTGCATAAATAAAAATACTTTTTGCTACGCTAACCAAGATTTAAAGAATTGCCTTTTTTGATCGGAGCCAATATATTCTCGCATTATATTACCTATTACTCCTTTATAAGCGAGCGCTACTGCATTTCTTTCTCCAAGTGGAAGTATTTCTAATAATTCACCGATATCGCGCTTCTTTAAATTCATCAATATAAGCTTGCGCAAAGTTTTTTTATGATCGACTTGAATATTGCTGGAATTTATACTGAGCAATAATTCAGCCATCTCCTGCGTTGGCGAAGGATTTACCAGCCTAGAGCTGTATGTCAGCTTGTCAAAAAAGTTGGCGTGAGGATTGATTGTTTTAAGCAAATCATTAAACAATGAATTGTTAGATACCAAATTCTCATAGGTACGTATATATACAGTTTCAATACCTAAGTTGTCCGCCCACCTCTTGATAACCTGATAATAATCGGTGCCTGAAGTAGGGGAAGACTTAAACTGCCTATACCAGTCTGCATAAGCACGCCCTTCGCCAGATTTAAGCGCTTGCAAGTAAGACGATTGTACCCACTGATCGGGGCGTCGTAAAATGGCATATAAGTGGAGGTTACAATCCTTAAATGCTTCTCGCCAATGCGCATAGAATTCCGGCTGAAACTCCCCCCACAGATATTCAGAGCTCAGGATGGCTGAATGAGTACGGACGTTGCGCGCTGCAGTCAAAAACTGTTCTACACGGCTGTAAAAAAACTCCAGTTTTTGATCGATATTGTCCGGAATGACATTTGAATGCATCTTAAACGCCATAGGATGCAAGGTCGCTGCAATCAGATGATGCGCATCAGACACGATCCCCACATCGGGATAAGCAATTCCATGTTCAGACAAGATGTTCGAATTTTTATTCAAAAAGTGCTGCAGGGCAGAACTGCCGGTTTTAGTCGATCCGATATGTATATATATATTCATGAAAGTCCCTGAGGGTATAGGAAAAATAAACACTCTTTTTCATAACAAATGAACGTACAAGAAAGCTGATGGAGTGTCAAACACTTTGGCAAGAGATCAAAATTCAAAAAATTTTCGTTCGATTGGCTGCAAAAATTGCTGGGATTTAGATCATTTTTGTTTTTCAGGCGAGGGGCGCGCAGAGAGAATATTCAGCCCAGTTATGAAGTGGATTGAAAGTAGCAAACTTGGAATCAGACAGATTCGAAAGGATCAAAGATTTGCGCTGGTGCTCTAAGCGACGCTCGGACAGGCAAGCCGAGGCCGGGTTCAGGATGGCGGAAATGATTTTCAGGATTCCACCACAATGCAGACAATGCTCAATATCAATATCAATATCAAACACCCGTTTGAGCAGGCGCGCCCAACTCATGCGCACAGAAGCTGAGGAAAGCGGCACACCGTTATTTGCATCGGGTGCATTACCTTTGTTTGGGGTTGTCGGAAAATTGCATTTTTCTTGAAAATACAATTTTCAAATTATTGATTAATTGATAATTTCCTCTAGTTTAGATCTAATCGTACAAAGCACTTGAAATAGAGAGCGTTACCGACTTTGATATGGGTATCGAATCCTTAACAAACGAAAGAGAGGTAACGCTCATGCTACATAGTAACAATCCAATTATTAAACACAAAGCAGAACTACTCAATCTTGCCGAAGAACTGCAAAGCGCTAATCAATCAGGATCGCCATGTACCGAATCTCAAGAATCGAGTAGATGAAGCTACTGAACAAGCGGTTGTAGCGTACGCACTCGAGTAATCTGTGCATGGGCAGCATCGAACCAGTAATGAGTTACGCAAAAAGGGTATCTTTGTATCAGGCAGCAGCGTGCGTTCAAAAGACCCTTGCACAACCCCGAAAATTTTGTTGTAGTGGTGGGGAAAAACTTACAGACGATAGTTTTACCTGGCTTTATGGGCAGAAAGGTGAAGTTTTACTCCTTTTTCAAGGGAATTATTCCCCTTATGCTGCATTAGGACAGACTGCTCCTTTTGATGGCTCATATGCGAAAATTTTGTTAGCAGCTTTTTTCAGATTCATGCAGATACTTTTCATCAAGACTTGGGCATTGACTTTTACCGTTCCGAAATAGCTGGCGCGCTCCATTCTAAATAGGCGTTTAGCTGTCCCAAAGCATTGTTCGACGATAGAGCGTTTTTTACTGATCAATTTGTTTACCAGCTTTTGCAGTGCCGAGAGTGGTTTGTTCTTGCACGCCCGATGCATGATGGCACACTTGATTTTATGCTTTTTTAGAAACTGCCGCTTGGCGTGGCTGGCTGAGCCTTTATCTGCATATCCCCGATTCGCCCCAATATGTGCGCCATTGATGGTTACTTTGAAATGCATCATTTCGCTCTGGTTGGCAGGGGCAGTGTGTGCCCCATGCACATAACCGTCTTGCGCATCTACCACCACAGAGCTGCGGTAACCAAAATACGACTTCTTGCCTTTTTTGAGCTAGGCCGCACCCGGATCTGCACTCTGCTTCTCGACACAGGAGATTCCCGGCTGGCTGCCATCCTCAAACTGAACAGCCTTACCTTCAGCATCCACTTCCAGTGTGATGGTCTTTTGAGGGCGTGCCGCTGACTCAATCAGTGTGGTATCAATCACCGCTCCCGTCGCACCCTTGACCATCAAACCATGGGACTAAACATCTTAGAGGCGGCGACATAACGCAGCGCATCCTTGAATTGAGTGTGAGAGATAGATACAGAAAATGCTTTGTTGGAAAAAGATTCAAATTGCATCGGTTCTCCATTGGAGGTCCACAATGGTACCTGCTCACGACTAGCGGCAGTGGTTGTATTTCCCGACGCTCCCAACGGGCCGAATATCACCGGCAATCCCCCTTGCGCACGATCAAACATCACCTTCGCACGAAAAAAGCGGCGTTTTTCCTGTTCTCGCCAGCCACCCGCCCGCTGAACCGCAATATTGAACAAGAACTTGATCTGACAACCACGTTTCCACTTGCCCGGCACTGAACACGCGGAATTGGCAAAACCTAGCGTAAGCTGCTGCTTGGCCTGTACTACAGAGGCATCATCGCTCCGTAGTTCGACATAAAGCTTGAGGCACGGATTGTCTGGTGGTAATCTCCAGAGTGCCATTCCTACCGCCCCATGGCACCATGGCGTCTTTATCCTTCCTGCTAAGGCGGAAAACTGCAAAGGTCCCCTCAATGAATTGGTTGAATCCCGACCCCCACTGACCCAATACGCCCCTAGGCAGCCAGAAAGGTATTCCCTTCTGGCTCGGTCCAGTATAGGTGTACAGTCCGATGCCACCGGCTCCCGGACCTTGCTGATTCACGTGAACAAATGTGTCACCCGTTGCCGAGCGCGCAGTTCCGGTGCAACCAGGATGCTCTCCAACAGGTGTCCAACGAGTGAGAGGATGCATGGTATCCAAAGCAACCCCGGTCAAGACTTTAGCTTTCCCAAACAAATCAAATGGTCCATTGCTCACCGGTCCGTTTTCAACCAACGACTCACACCCAACACCCTCCCCCCAGAAGCTCACAAGAAAAGACGAATCTCCCCCTCGATTTACCTCTGACGGAGTTGGATTCCAGCTAGCCAGATAGAAGAGTCCATCACCATCCTTGTCATCCGCCATTTCGTCCCGTAGGTGAGAGATCTCTCCTCCATCATAAAGAAACAGCCTAGGAGTGACAGTTTGCGCCACCACCGGCTTACTAAGCAATGCTCCCATTATCAATAGCAAAACACCACCTGATAGCGATGAACGCTGTAATTTCTTCAGAAAAAATAATGAGAAATCCATCGTACATCCCCATTCAGTGTCAGGTAGCTTGTTCCTCAGCCCACTGCAAGAGCAGTTTCTTGAAGAGTAAGTGAGGAATATTATTCTCCCCGATCTTTATTTCCCCTGCGTTTTCGACACCAGGATCCGCGAACTCTTCTCCACCGGCGAAATGCTTGGAAAACTCCGCATTTGACGCCTGGAAGCGCTGAAGAAACTGGCGGCGATCAGCAACATTCATCAGGGAAAACTTGTGCTTCTGCTCTAAAGACTTGCCAAATTCCCGCACATACCTCAGCATTTCTTTGGAAAATGCTTCATTCATGCCCTCTTCTCTCAATTGCCCCACAATACGCAATGCCCCGATAAGCCTAGCATCCACCGATAGGTTGGAATGGATACGGGGTGGATCAATGCATGCGTCACATTTGAGCCCCAACAAACGAAAAAAGTGTGAGATGACCGATTCCTTCGGTCGATAAATATTAGCAAGGACACGCTCGCGACCAAAGACCCCGGCCCATCTTGAGCATATAGCAAAATAATCAAGGCGACCCTGCCCCTCAAGTTTGTTAGCGAAAAGAGTCAACGACTTGCTGTACGAACCCATCTTGACGTTCTGATTGTACTCAGATAGTACGAAGTCATCCTGCCTGCGAAAGTAGACAATCACCCAAACATCTAGACCATCGAACGCTCGGGCGATTGGTTTTAGGTCGAGACAAAATTCAAATTCCTCGCTGCTCAATATAATTCTGCTGCATTTAGACCTGTCGATCTCCTCGCGTAATACATCGATGTCAAATTCGCCGCACCCCAGAAACATCGATGCAACATCGTGATGCCCGTAGCTAGCTCCCCTCTGGGGGCAGCCGCTCCGGGGGTACAGCCAATCAGTCGTCTCCAGCACATCCCGGTTGTGACTAAGGTAATGCTGGAGGGCTGTGGTACCAGTCTTATGCGTTCCGATGTGTAGATACAGTTGCTTGTTCATGGGTTAAATTTGCAAGTCATTGGTGTATAAGAAAAATAAACTATCTATCTCATGAAAATTGAATGTACTGAAAATTTAATTAGCTGTCAAACATAGGAGGAATCTATCAAAGCCTCTCCTACTCCGATTCAATCAGCACGGAATAATTACATATGTTGATGCATTATGGCACTTCAGAAGGAAGGCTAACAGAGAATATGCTCAACTTAATTTTAAAAAAGGAATGAAAAAACGTATTTGAAATTACATATGCTCAAAAGCATCTTGTGTTTATCCAGGTAAGTTGAGCTTCACCTGGATGGGCGAGATTGACAAGGGCTTTAATCACCAACATAAATTATTAGCCTAAATTAATATTTTCCTCATTAATATACTGGGTAAGAATATGATGCCAAGAAACAGTATCACCTTTAAAGTTGTTTGTGCCATCACCATCAAATCCTTTGCGCTCCTTTATTATTGCACTAACACCACCACCTAAACTATCAGGAAGGTAGGAGACAATAATATCGTTCTCAGATAACTCATTTTGAACAATAACAGTTTTTATCAAAAGTATTGAAAAATTATCATGTTCAAGAAAATTGGATAATAAAGCTGTTAATGTAGCAAGGTTCTCACCTTCGAAAGCATCTGGAAGCTTAGGGTCTGGATGTCCCGTTCGGTGCCATCGGACAAATCCTATTTTTCCATTGCAATTTCTTAACTTTAAAAGATTTTCATATGTATGAATAAATCTACCTTGAGCTTTCTCTATAAGATCAGAGGCAAATAACTCAGACGGAATCTTTCTTAATTTACCATTGCCATAGCTAGAGATTGTTTTGGGAGGAAAGTCATGATGATGAATTAAATTTGTTTTCCTATCGGCAATTGAGCCAAATTTGCTAAGTGCAAGATCCTCATGCTGTAGCACTTGATCAGGGGTGAAACCTTTCTTTAAAGTATTCTGTAATGCAGAAAATGGGGTAATCGTCCAATCAAATGGATATGAGCTGCTTTTGATATCATTTTTTTCCAAAAACACTCTGACTTGATATGCGGTTCTGCACCAACTTCCGATGGGAATAAGCATATATTTTCCTCAATAAAATATAGCTGAATTATCGACTCAAAATTACTAGCTAATGCCGCGTATGAGCGCTAACGTGGCTCCAATATTGCGTGAGCATCGCCAAGAAGGCGATCATGGATAAACCCATTTTCCGCTCCGACATACTCACCTCCCTGAAAACACTGTATTGCACCATAGCATTTTAAGCGCGTAGTTTACCCAAACTATCTATCCGTTCTATCAGTAGGTTTAGCGCGCTCCTGAAATCCTCCATGTCAATTCGAAAGGGATTGGAGCTAATCGGTGCTTTGTCACTATCCAAGTTACCAAAAACTTCCAGGTAGTGCAATTGAGACTGGCCCGCAATATCCCAAAAAAATCGACCCGGCCAGTCCGCTGGACTCAATACCATGACGCCGGTTGGTCTAGTGCAGAATATAGTATTTGTGAGCGCGGCTCCTTGTACCCCAATAATGGCTTCAGCAGAACTGAATATTTTTGCCTGTTCATAGATGCTGTAGTGTTCCGGATAGATTACTTCAAATCCATACCTACTGCATTCATGAATCAGGTCATCTTGATTTCTCAGGTCGCGTTTATCACCGGTATTACGTGCGACGAACAGACGTCGAGTACCTTCCTTTGACAGCTGTTGGTGCAACAAAAGCGAACGCAGTGAGGACATAGCCTCGGGAGACTTAAACATGGGTGGAACCTGGACTGGTGTAATATAATTAAGTTGTGAAAATGTCCATGTCTCGTTGTCTCGATGTTCCAGCACCGGAATGTTTGGAGCAATTAACTTGATCGTATCTAGCATAACCGCACGCATTGATTTGCTTTCGTGCGCGCCAATGACAATATGCCAATCGGAGGACATGCGTATCGCCGAAGCCAATGCAAGAAGAGCTGCCCCATCTACAAGCCAGTGGCCATAGTTTCTCCACCATGGCCGTTTGACCAGAAGACACGGACTATCGATGTGCCGAGTCGGCAATGACTTTAGGCTAAAACACGCACCATCAGCAGAGTCAAAACCAGGAGGTGTGCGGCCGCGGGTAAATAATTCTTGGGCACTCTCTCGCACCATCTTGGCATTCCGGGTAATTAACGTGCCCTGCCCAGTTATAACAGCATCGCGTAGTAACACCCTATAAACAGGCTTATAGCGCTGCGTCGTCATCTTCATAGTTCGATCATACTGCTCTAGGTTGAATCGCACCTTTTCTTTGCCAAACAAAATGGCGCGCGACCTATTATAGGAGCCCTCCCCTGTGACAACATCCACACCACATATCCCAGCCTCCATGGCAGCATGTTTGTTTTTGTCGCCTAACAAATCTACAATAGAACAAACAGAAATATTATTCATATGCTTTAGCGTCTAGCAGAACGTTAAAAAACTTGGCACTTTTTCACTCTGAAATTGTGTTTTTAAAGGAACGCAGTATTTTCCTTGTTTTCTTAAAGTTATTTTTTTCTAAAGTTACTCATTTTTTAAACAGTTTTTATTCAAGTTTTCTGTAATTTCTGATTTTTTATCCTATCTGCATATTTTCAGCGGATCTTGGACACATCGTCTCTATGTGTGTGAACCTGCCATCAACCAGTTAGACTCCCCAATATGCATCAAATTATAAATGGTTACAATGAACCTCAATTGTCCGCTGATTTTTTCTTGCCCGATCAGTTTCAACTTGCGCATTCCACCTATTGCCTTCATCTCAGTCAAATATTTCTTCGATTCGCTTACGAATTAAGCGCGTAGCTTACCCGAACTATCTATCCATTCTATCAGTAGGTTTAGCACGCTCCTGAAATCCTCCATGTCAATTCGAAAGGGACTGGAGCTAATCGGCGCCTTATCACTATCCAAGTTACCAAAAACTTCCAGGTAGTGCAATTGAAACTGACCCGCAATATCCCAAAAAAATCGACCCGGCCAGTCCGCTGGACTCAATATCATGACGCCGGTTGACCTAGTGCAGAACATAATATTTGTGAGCGCCGCTCCTTTTACCCCAATAATGGCCTCGGCGGAACTGAATATTTTTGCCTGTTCATAGATGCTGTAGTGTTCCGGATAGATTACCTCAAATCCATACCTACTGCATTCATGGATCAGGTCTTCTTGATTTCTCAGGTCGCGTTTACCATCAGCCTCGCGTGCGAGAACAGACGTCGAGTAAGCTGTTGGTGCAACAAAAGCGAACGCAGTGAGGGCATAGCCTCGGGAGACTTAAACATTGGTGGAACATGGACCGCGAAAGACGCTCAATCGGAATGGTCAGCTTAATCAGGAAGTGTGCCAAAAAAGATGAGCCACGAATCAAACGGGATCGAAAAGACCCTGGACCTGCACAGGTGAACGTGGCGGCGCTCGGGAGGACAAGCCGGAGATGGTCAAGAATTTTAGTGATTGCACCAGATTCCAGGATGGCGGCGATGATTTTCAGGGTTCCACCGCAATGCGGACAATGCTCGATGTCAATATCGAACACCCGTTTGAGCAGGCGTGCCCAACTGATGCGCACAGAAGCCGGGAATGTGGCGCATTGTCATCCGTATCTAATTGGTTATTTTTGTTTTTCTTGCTGTCAGGAATAATCTCAGGGCGCAGTTTGGCATTCGGCGCAAGTACGCCAGGAAGCAAATGAGGTTGAGCCTTGGCCGGGGAACCAGCGCAGCCAGGCGTTCATCCGCAATCGCGGGCCGGGTAATGTAGCGGCACAAACGTTCCAGTTTGCTGCGTTGGTTCATGGCGCAACGTACCTCGCCATGCAGGCTGAAGCCGTGGGCGTTGGCACAGCATGCCTCAACAGACTACGGAAGTGTGTTTTGTACAGGCGCAGTTCTTAGCGTCAATACCTTTTGCCCTGCCCGGGGTCCAAGTGCGATCCGATAGGCGCAGGCCGCCGATTGCAGCGGAGCTAAAGCGGCATCCGCTTCCATGTCGGCCAGGTAGGTCATGCCCTCCTCCTCAATGAGCGCGCCGTGGCGGGTCAATGCTTTTTTTCATAATGCGCTGGATGATCTGGCTGAGCAACCCCTGCAGTTGTTCAGACGTCGGTGCGCGCACGCTGCGGAACTCCGGTACGCCGTTTTGGATGTGATAAACCCCATCAAGTACCAGGCAATGCAGATGAATGTTGAGATTGGCCGCCGAACCAAAACGCTGAATCAGCGTGATCGCCCCGGTTTGTGCATTACGCCGTTTGAATCCGGCCTGTTTGATCAGAAAAGTGGAAATGGCGCGCTGAATGACCTGCAATACTGGTGAGAGCAGATGGGATGGGCAGCGAATAGAATTCGTAGTGGAATCGGCAGTGACAGCACCCATTGGTGCACAGGCCACATTGGGAATGACGTGATCGACCAAGTGGGCAGCGGTCTGTGCCATACGCCGCCCACCGCACGAAGGACAGAATCCCCGCCCGTTTGCAGAAAAAGGCGACCAGCTTTTCGTGAGCGCAGTCGACACAGCGCAGGCGCAAAAAACCATGGGCTAAAACGCCGCATTCAAGAAAGGCATGGCATCAAACTCGTCCCTCACAAAATCGGGCAAGCCCGATTCGGTTTCAGTCTCAACTTGCGCAAAGAAGGTCTCAATGTGTTCTTGTACCAATGGGTACAGGGTGGTCTCTTCCGGTCGGTGTCGTTCACATAGTGAGTGCATTTCCCCGCATCCGTGTAGTGGGCGGATGCATGTAGATTCTCTTGTGGATTGCGGTACGCAGCCGTTGACATGATCTCTGAGTGTGATGTTTGTTCTCAGAGTATCGACTTCTCAGGCCAAGCCTTGAGCAAAGGGCTGAACGACTGACTTTGTTGTTGCAAGGGTTACCGGTTTTGATCGGATTGGACCTGGGAATCGCTTGTCTCTGGCAATCGGGCTTGTTTCTCGGTTTTATACCAAAGACTCCTGCACAACTTACCCGTTAGCCAAATAAACAAATTTCTGGAACGCCGGCGACGCGGCAACGCGCCGATTGACCGTAAAGAAATTCAGCGTCAAAATGCGCTCAAGGATGCGCAGATTGGCTTTTCTGGTGAAAAAGCCGACCGACCAGAAATCCAACGCCGCCCGGCGCGGATCGTCCAGTATCGGCGCGATCGGATAGACCGGGCCGTAGCAGGATGCATCGACAAAAATGATCTCGTCGTAGGTCTCCAGTTCCTGCCTGTCGATTGCCGCAAACCCCAGTTTGTAGCCTTCGAGCGGCAGCCGGATGGAACCCGTGGGCGACCGGACGATCAGGTCCGCAACTTCGTTGATCTCGTCAAAATTGGGATGGTCGGCCTGGATATCCGAGACGAAAACAACACGCTCGGCAACTTCCTTATATTTTTTTAGGGCATACGGGACGTAGCGTCCGCGCACCTGGTCGTCTTTCTTGCCAATTGTCGTATAGATACAGAGACACTTCATTCACTCAACTCTGGCTTCGCAAATTGTGCCGGCGAGCGCCCTCAGGTTAAGGCCACCTGGCTCTCCTTTGCCCATTCGACGAAATGCTTCAGTCCCGTAGCAAAGCCGGTTCGCGGTTGCCAGCCCAATTGCTCGCGCGCCAGGGCGATCTCCGCAACCGCATGGCGCACGTCGCCGGCGCGGAAGCTTCCAGTGACGCGATGGTCATCCGGACTGCGGCCATAGAGCGACAGCACGGATTTTGCCATTTCCAGGATCGAAACCGGCGTGCCGCTGCCGATGTTGATCGGCAGCGGCGGAGACGCCCGCGAGGTTCCGCAGCAGCGAAACGCGTCAACGACATCGTCGACATAGACGAAGTCGCGAATGATCTGACCATCCTCGAACACGTCAAGCCACTCTCCCTGTTCCACCTTTTGGCAGAAGATGGAGATCACGCCGGTGTAGGGATTACGCAGTGATTGGCCCGGACCGTAGACGTTTTGCAGGCGCAAGATGGCGACTTCCACCTCGGTCCCCGCGACGCACTGCGTGCAGATATACTCCTGCATCAATTTGGTCGAAGCGTAGATTGATGCAGGCGCGGCCGACAACGTTTCAGACGTGGGAACAGGCGCCAAAATCGCTCCCTGCTCGTCCTTGAGGTCGAAATCGCCTCGTCGCATATCTTCAATGCGTCGCGGCGGCGCATTGCGCACGCGGCCTTGCGCGTCGCGCGCAGCACCTTCGCCATAGATAGCCCGCGAGCTCGAAAGCACGATGCGCCGCACCGCGCTTCCATGAGCCCGTACCGCTTCGATCAAATTGCTGGTCCCCACCACATTGACCAGGTTGTAGCGCGTAGGCTCGTCATACGACTGTCCGGTACCGGTCTCGGCAGCGAGATGATAAATGAGGTCAGGATTGAAGGCGCGGACTGCGGAATTGAGTTCCTCGGCGTTGGCTACATCTCCGCGAACAATACGGCATTTGCCGACCAGGCCGGTCGCCTCTTCCACCCGCGTATAGCCGTGGACCTGCGGATGGAAATTGTCGAAGACCATGACATCGTTGTCCTCGCAAAGCAATTTTGCCAACCGCGATCCGATAAATCCTGCGCCGCCGGTAATTAAAATGCGTTGCGTCATGATCTGCATGTATTCGCGTAAAGGACCATTCGCTTTGCAGGCCCAATGTGCATCAAATTATAAATAGCTGCAACGAACCTCAACTGTCCGCTCATTTTTTCTTACCCAATCAGTTTCAGCTTGCACATTCCACCTACTGTCTTCATCCCAATCAAATATTTCTTCGATTCGGTTACGAATTAAGCGCGTAGCTTACCCAATCTATCTATCCGTTTTATCAGTAGGTTTAGCGCGCTCCTGAAATCCTCCATGTCAATTCGAAAGGGATTGGAGCTAATCGGTGCTTTGTCACTATCCAAGTTACCAAAAACTTCCAGGTAGTGCAATTGAGACTGGCCCGCAATATCCCAAAAAAATCGACCCGGCCAGTCCGCTGGACTCAATACCATGATGCCGGTTGGTCTAGTGCAGAACATAATATTTGTGAGCGCGGCTCCTTTTACCCCAATAATAGCCTCAGCAGAACTGAATATTTTTGCCTGCTCATAGATGCTGTAGTGTTCCGGATAGATTACTTCAAATCCATACCTACTGCATTCATGGATCAGGTCTTCTTGATTCCTCAGGTCGCGTCTATCACCGGTATTACGTGCGATGAACAGACGTCGAGTGCCTTCCTTTGATAGCTGTTGGTGTAACAAAAGCGAACGTAGTGAGGACATAGCCTCGGGAGACTTAAACATGGGTGGAACCTGGACTGGTGTAATATAATTAAGTTGTGAAAATGTCCATGTCTCGTTGTCACGATGTTCCAGCACCGGAATGTTTGGAGCAATTAACTTGAGCGTATCTTGCATAACCGCGCGCATTGATTTGCTCTCGTGCGCGCCAATGACAATATGCCAATCGGAGGGCATGCGTATCGCCGAGGTCAGTGCAAGAAGAGCTGCCCCATCTACAAGCCAGTGGCCATAGTTTCTCCACCATGGCCGTTTGACCAGAAGACACGGACTATCGATGTGCCGAGTCGGCAATGATTTCAGGCTAAAACATGCACCATCAGCAGAGATAAAGCCAGGAGGTATGCCGCCGCGGCGAAATAACTCTTGGGCACTCTCTCGCACTATCTTGGCATTCCGGGTAACTAACGTGCCCTGCCCAGTTATAACGGCATCGCGTAACAACACCCTATAAACAGGCTTATAGCGCTGCGTCGTCACCTTCATAGCTCGATCATACTGCTCTAGGTTGAATCGCGCCTTTTCTTTGCCAAACAAAATGGCGTGCGATCTACTATAGGAGCCCTCCCCTGTGACAACATCCACACCACATATCCCAGCCTCCATGGCAGCATGTTTGTTTTTGTCGCCTAACAAATCTACAATAGAACAAACAGAAATATTATTCATATGCTTTAGCGTCTAGCAGAACGTTAAAAAACTTGGCACTTTTTCACTCTGAAATTGTGTTTTTAAAGGAACGCAGTATTTTCCTTGTTTTCTTAAAGTTATTTTTTTCTAAAGTTACTCATTTTTTAAACAGTTTTTATTCAAATTTTCTGTAATTTCTGATTTTTTATCCTATCTGCATATTTTCAGCGGATCTTGGATTTTTTCGATTCACTTACGAATTTTCAGACTCATCGCATAATCTTTACTTTGACAAATATCATCCGGTACAGCACTGCTTTTGCGTTTGGCAGTCACGCCGCGATCTTCTCCTACTATGGTTTCTGATTTGGCGTTGACTTGCAGCAGCTTGAACGATTCTTCTCACTCAACTGTTTCGGATAGGAAAAATATACTCTTTTTTTGCGGGTATGCAATATACATAAGATCAAACTCGCTCCTGAGCAATCAAAAAGCAGCTTACTTTTGTCTTAACTTAGATTTCTCAATTGGGACGGTATGAAGTGCACGTGCGAATGCAGAGCAAGACGCAACGACGCGGAATGATCGCTCCATTCCAATGAGTCACTTATCAATCTTCCACTCTGATAAGCCATTGCCGTTGTTTTATGACGTTTTAATAAGTCATCAACATACTGTTTTAAGCATAATCTTTAGGTCAAATTAAGGCTTTTGCTTATTCTAATTCTCTTCAAAAATGAATAATCTGTGACTCGGTCCAGTAATGGTTGAAGTCACTAACTACCGTGGCTTTACTCATGCATCAAGTTAATTGCTATAAATCTAATTTGGTAGTTGAAACCCGATCTGGCCAGATCAATAACTTAAAATCATTAACTCAGATGGAGCCTATTCACATGCTTAAAAAATTTTATATCGCTATCACACTTGTAGTAGCACTGATCGGCCTGGGGATACAACCTGCAAAATCAGCATTAACCGGTAAAAGCATAATAAATTCTATTACTAATTTCCCTGGCTCGTTTTCTGATGCCAAGGGCGTTTCCTTGGAGTTATGTTTAGATGGGGATGGAGTTACCGGTCTTTGTCTTTTTGACCCTGTGATACCAGGCAATACTACTTCCGAAACGTCCGGTTTTGGTGCAGAAGCATTTTGGTGGAGTGCTGCCGCCACCTTAGCTTTAGCTGGCGGCGGACAAGCCGATTTAACAATGGCTTTGGAAGCTGCCTATCTTACAGGAGATCCTGCCCCAAATCAGCAAACTGCCTTTGGGCGTATCCGCATCCGAGTCGATGTGCCTGTCGATGGTGATTATAAGATATGGCATCCCGCTTTATCTGAACTCAATGGCTGCCAGCCGGAAGTTTACACCGCAACGGCCGGTATTAAATCCATTAATATCACGCGCGATATTGGTGGCCCTGCACCGTTTGATAGCGCATTAAGCGGAGAAGTTGGCCCTTTCTTAACTTGGGATCCCGCCGTACCTCCTGCTGCACCAGCTGGCTTTGTAGGTGATCCTAATGTCAATCATAAAGTAGTCGGTGGTCATTGCGGTATTAACTTTTTCCGTATTCAAGGCCCTGCTGGTGTAGATTTAAACGGAAGCGGTCGTAATGTTGTGCAAACTGGAGCATTTGCGGTAATGGGCAAAATTTTTAATGCGGCTGATGTCCCACCGGGAATTGAGGCAGTACGTGCAACCTACTTGCGTAAAACTAACGACGCTACGGGCAAGACTTCAGCTCATATTAATACCTGGGTAAAATCAACGCCCGAAGCAACCGTTACGCTCAGCGGTCTACCCCGAGCCATTCAAGATGGCGCAATGAAATTCGACGGCGATAGTACATTCTTTAAACGTGGCACGTTCCCTACACTCAACACCCCTGTGCCCACCGAGTTAACCATCACCGCAACAAACACCGCTGGGAGTAGTACGAAAGTCGTCAATGTCATCGATGTAGTGACCATCCAATCGGTAAGCTGGTCCCCAGCAGCCCAAACGCTAAAAGTAAGAGCCGCCTCAAGCGACAAGGTAAGCTTAGCTTCAGGTGATATTCCTGAACTTACGCTGCAAATAGGAAATAATACTTTTCCAATGCTACAATTTGGTCCCGCTGGTCAATATGCAGTGACTGCTCCCAGTATTGCAGTGCCGCCAGCTTTCGTCACAGTGACGTCTTCAAAAGGTGGTGTCGCTACCCAGACCGTACATGATTAGCTAACTTGTTATTTAAATAATATTGCAGTCGTGATGAAGGCTACCGCTACTGCAAGGGAAACAAAACAAAAGTTGAAAAGTGAGGAGTATCTTGAGTCAGCCACTTCTCAATAGATGATTGCAGTTAACCCGGATTCTCTGTTAGAAAATTTTCCTAGCGGAGAATCTGGGATATAAATTTTCCAGCTTAAATTTCTTCGAATTTCTCTTCCTTACACTCATTCCCCAGTCTCCAGTTAAGATAAATTATCTTTTAACTGAGTTGATTGATTTTATCGAACCATATTTAGTACATCAGAAAATATCAGGCTGTTTTAGAGCAAAAGAAGATACCTGATAAGAAATGACAGCTTGCATCTAATTTCAAGAAATAAAGATTTCTAAGAAATTGAGTCAAAGCAACATTATTAGGTGGTTTTGGCACATTCTCAAGCAAAACAATTTCAAACTTCGATTGAAATCCCATTACTCACAAAGAGCCATTTTCTGGTTTTATTTTAGGTAGTGTAGCTAAAATTTCGCACGAACATGCGGTTGGAGAAGCCTGCTGAACTATACATCCCACGTATAGAGCGCTCATCAACATGATGTTGATGTATCTAGTTGGTTTTAAGCGAGTAATCGAAATTGAGACCCAACTAGATTCTGATTGGACTAACTTTTCGAAGGATGTTTTGGCGCAAAGCTGCGTCGATGCTTAGTGGGTAT
Organism: Nitrosomonas sp. Is37; assembly: GCF_033063275.1. Taxonomy (NCBI): domain Bacteria; kingdom Pseudomonadati; phylum Pseudomonadota; class Betaproteobacteria; order Nitrosomonadales; family Nitrosomonadaceae; genus Nitrosomonas; species Nitrosomonas sp. Is37. The sequence continues at coordinate 75,538 of NZ_JAWJYP010000011.1, forward strand.
TAAATAGGCAGACGTGGTGCGCAGCTACTAGTTCTATACCAGATACTGTTGAGTTAATTGACGGATAAAACTGATTCGATCGTGCTTATCCAACACTTCTGTTTAGTTACAATCTCAACATTCATCTGTATTGCCTGATATACGCTGGGGCCGTTTTCATCCCAAATGGTGTTCCGGAGTTCCAAGATGTGCGCACATTCCGGTCATCGACATTGCCCGTCGTTATTTTCACTCCCAGCAATTCCTCTTGGTTACGGCTCAAGCCCCTGACATAAGCCGTCAATCGCACAAATATCGCTATAGTATCCATCAGAACACTCCTCTAGTGATGAAACTCTTTTCAAAAATCGCTTCATCATAAGGAATTCAGGCTTCTTTTACAGCTTTTTTTATGTCAAACTCACATTAGGTAACTGTTAATAACAGTTATCATTTAAATAACTTTGGCAGTTACGAGGTAAATTGGCGCTGCCATTATAGAGTCATCTGAGCTTGCCAAGAAACTGTTATAGTTGTTAGTTTATTACCGAATGTACTTGGACCTCACGTACTCCACCCCCTAAGAAAACTCTGACGTTCTCATCAGGGTTATGAATTTCTTGACCTATACCGACAGAAAGCAAAAGCCACTCGGAAGGATCATCCCAGCGCGACCCGAATATTGAGGATAAATCCTCGGATGAAATTTGATTTGGGGGTTTTCTCAAAAGTTTAGCGGTGATAATCGTAAGAGCATTTTTCAACTGAGCAAAAGAAACTTGCATTCGAAATACCTTGTCTCGGAACTCCATGTGCTGTGTCGGCTCGCCTAGCGATGAATAAAGTATTAATCCAGATTGAGAATCTTTTATGGTCTCACCTTTTCGTTTAATGGGTCCACGAACCACTGGCATTCCCTTTTGTCCCGGATCTAAAAACACTCCTCCCTCCTTGAACCACTTAACAGAATCCCAATTCGTTATACCACTTCGATATACGGCTGTATTAAACAAGTATTGAAATTGGCATAATTTTTTCGTTTCGAGAAAGCAAGACCGGTTTATAAATGAGGATATAAGCTGTTGTTTTGCTTGTATTGGATCGCTTGTATTTGTGGTAATTTCTTCTCCCAAAGAAAGCGTCGCTACATTCTGAACAGTTCTAAACTCAACTTTGCGTTGATCAACCACCTCCGATCCCGTTGCCCATGGACGCACAGTATTCTCTTTTTTCCAGTCAAATCGGAATATTACGAATGCCCCCTCAATGCTGGCATTGACTCCTGTTTCATTTTTACCTCGCTTAGAGTACGGGCGAAAAAACGAGGAATGGCCAGTTTGATCTGGCCCCGTATATGTATAAATCCCGATTCCACCACGCACAGGATCTTTGTTCACATGCACGAACGTATCCGCTACTTCGTCATGAACTGATTTTTGACAATGTGCTGTATCTCCGCTTGGTGCCCAACGCCCACCCTCTCCCTCTCGAGCCAAAGGGATGCCAGTGAGTTCAGACGCCTGACTGAATCGGGAGCTCCCGTAGTTTTTAACTGGACCATTGCGAGCACGCGAATTGCAGCCTTCTGCTCGACCAAAGAACATTACCTTCATGCCAGGTTTCAAGACTGTGGCTGGATCATTTGCGTTCCATGCCGAATAAACCTCATTTCGTTCAAGATAGCTTAACTGCCCCCCCTTTAATTGGAACGCCTGAGTTGACAACGATTCGGCATGACTTCCAGTGGCTATAAACCAGATCAGGGCAAGACCATACACATACTGCGTCATTTCTCTCATTAAGTTACCCTCCACCATGACAAAGTTCACGAGCTTTCTTTATGCGAGTAAACGTTTACATTGTATAAAGCCCAAATTTTGTTGTCCATTGTGCAATAATCTTGTAATCGCTTTAAAGTTACTTCATCGGCTCCGAGAGCCTTTAAGCCATCCAGACGATCCCTTGCCGCAACTTTGGTATTAACATTGACTCGATATTGCTCAGCTTCCGATTCCGATATCGATACACCACTGATCTCCTGAATAGCCCTAAAAACGCTTGCCATATCGCTTACAGTAAATACGTCGTCGAGTGTACTCAAATTATCCATCGCCATCCGTACAATATCAGCTTGGGAAAACTCCTTTCGATTGATTAGTCCAGCCAGTTCACCGCGGCATCTATAGCGTCGACCGGCAAAATAATAACTATAGAAGTTGTCGTAATGATCATCGATGAAATTTCTTAGATGAGGCGGGCCGCCAAGGAAATATTCTCTAGGATTCAATTCAAAAGCTGCTTTAATTCCCTGACGTTCTGGCTTTACCCGTTCTTCTGCTGAAAGGTTCTCCCCTTGATTGCGAGTATAGAAGTAAAAAGAAAGAATTCTGTCCATTGGTTCACGCAAAACGGTGAAGACGTACTTTGGGCCCTTAATGCAATCGAGCAGTGACCAATCCAAATGCCCCGAAAATACCTGATAACGATTCAATTCTGCAATTGAAAACTGCCGTAACTGATCATTGACCCGTGCTGGACACACAGCCTCCTTACCAAAGGCATTGACCAATGCAGCATGGATAGATTGGCCGGCAGTTTTGGGAATATGAAGAAAAATGATTTTCATGTTTTATTCTTTATTACTCAGTACAAGTTGTTGCCAGATTACGCAGATAAATCTTAGATGGCATGTAGACTTCCATTCCTGACGATCGAAGTGTCTCGATTTGCTCCAGAAAGGCTGGTACAGCATCGACTCGCGCACCCTTTAGCTGCCAAGGTGCAAATTCCCACCATTTGCTTTCCAATAGAGCTTCAATTTGGTTTTCTGGGAACCGATAGCGTACAACCTTCGCCGGAGAACCCGCTACCACCGCATACTCCGGCACATTCTTTGTTACCACCGACATCGCAGCCACTACTGAGCCATTACCAATCGTGACTCCAGGCAAAACAAAAGCGCCATGCCCAATCCACACATCATTACCTATGGTTGTTAATTTTGCTATCACCGGTGGAGCACCTTTGATGAAATCATTGCGTGGTTGCAAATCGACCCCTTCCGGCAAAGGTTGATCCAAAACATTATTGTAGGGTTGATAAAAAAATGGGGACGTACTTATCCAATGCATAGGATGAGGATGTCGACCGATCTGTATCTCCTCCCCAAGCGAACAATAACGTCCGATCCGGCAACCGAAATAATATCCGCTTACCGCATAGCTGAAAGCGCCTAGATGAAGTGAATGTATGATATCCATCCATTTGATACTGCATGGTGGTTCAAACACAGTGTTTTCAGGTAGCATTGCTCCAGGTTGATGCAGAGTGGAAACACCATGCTCGCGCAGCTTGGCAATCAGTTCTTGTGTTAGTTGGATTGGCATATAAATCCAGATTTTCCATTAGGAAGATTTTTTAATGAAAGCCATTAGAATAACTTGTTAAAAATAAGGATAATTTAGCGAATTAACGTATTCTGATTGGCGCACATTTTTTTCCGGAGAGCTTTCGTAGATTTTGAGCTTCGCTTTACCAATAAAGAGATAACGGCTTGGGGTGGCATGAGATTGATAAAGCGGATACTGGACCGAATTGATTCAATACAGCTTTAGAAAATTGTAGTTTGCCGCAACCTGACATAATTACTATCTTTTGATATGACGATATCTCCATCATGACTTGTTAATCTCCTTGTAGGTCAGTGATAATAATTTTTTTTCTCAACCCTACAGATAGACAATTTTGCCTTGAAAAAAGTCGTGGCTAGAAAGGTGAAGCAAATGCACAATGGTTAGCACAGTGACAAAAATACTTTTTTACATTTAATACCTATAAAAGTTTCTTTTATACATGCAGGATTCATACCAAAACATATACTAATTATTAATCAATGAGTTACTTAATATTTCATAAGTAAAATATGGGAAAAATGTCGCCATTAATTAACTTGTTTTTATGTATGATATATGTATGGTACGTAATACTATATTTATTAAAGAATTATTTTGTCGCTATTTAGTGACGTATTTTTATATATGATATATAACATCATGTTCTTAAAATATTTATTTTGTCGCTAATTAGGAACATAGATAGAGATTATGTATCCATTCAGTTGCTTTTGCAGTTCATGCTTTCAGTCTGACAGTGGCATCTAATTGCCTTGCGTCTCAACCAGCCATTGCAAAGAGCATTGGTAGAAGAGACAGATTGGTGGGCACTGGGTGATAGCATAGAGCTGATTAGTTTTGATTATCAGGAACCAAGTTGGAAAAAACCACGCGGCGGATAGTGGGTATTCTACAAAAGATTGATGAACAGCCTGATGCCAAGGGTAAGACATTGTCTATATTTGCAGATGATCCAGTTTTTGCTCAATACCACTACAGTGCACTAGTCACAGATATGGATTTACCTGTAGCAGAACTTTGGCGTTTGTATCGTGGTCGTACTGACTGTGAAAACCGTATCAAAGATACTGAAATATGATTTTGGTGAGAAAAGCTTTAATCTCAGAGATTTCTGGGGGACTGAAGCTGCTTTAATGACAGAAATGCTGACTTACAATTTGATGAACCTGTTTCGCCAAGCGGTACTAAGAAGTGATGCGGTTTCAGGTAAACCTGAGGTTCAACATACCCTCAAAACACTGTGCTATAAGCTCTTTGCCAAAGCTGGCTATATCACTCATGAGGGCCGGGAAAAGATCATTAACCTGGCCATGGCCATGCAATAACGTGAATGGATCGATGTTTTTGGAATCAATCTAAACGTTTGATCTCCCCGTTAAATTTAACCCAATATTCACACCTTAATTGGTTCTAATGGAAAATCTGGAATAAAGCCTTTTTTCATCGAGTTAGATATTGTTCTAAGGTGGTAGTGTAGCTGCTCGGGCAGTTTGAAATATTTTCATTCGATAGTGCAGTTACTGTTAAATCAAGGATAGCATCCAGAATTTCCCCTACCCTTGCAACTTCAAGTACCGTTCCAAAACCTGCAGCCCTGACCCGCTCTGCCGGTGCACCCATATCTGTCACGATCGGCCATAACCCAAATCTGAAAGCATGGCTCAGAGTATATGAAAATGTTTCAGGCCATTGATTGGGGAAGAACGCCAAATGGGGCCGATGCACCAACATCAGCTCCTCCAGTTCGTCTTCCTTGTACGCTCCTAGAATCGTCACATTCGAATAGCGCGCAAGTTGACTGTCGTCAACTGTTATGCCAAATACGATAAATTCGATGGGCAGTCGTCGCCGCTCGGCTTCCATGGCACATTCTACCAGTTGATGATACCCCTTGATTTCACTAATGCCACCAATCAAGGCCACTTTGACGATACCATTTTTCGAAATACCTTCGTTGACCTTAACCTGTTTGTTGAAAACCGAATCCCTGGGCGTAGGGTGTGGCACGATCTTGTAATCCGCCTGCATACCATGATGCTCCATGCGCTGAACGACATCCCTGGCCCCTGCGATCACAGTTTCGGCCTTAGCCAGGATGCGACTGAAAGCTTTCCGATACTGGGCAATATCGCCTTGTGCGTCTTCGACAAAGTGCTGCAAGCCCGTATGGGGTTGAAAGAAGTCAATACAGCGCCTGCATTGTTCCACCGGTGGCTCCTGGCAGTAGCGCCCTCCTGGGGTGGTGAGGGTCACTCTCGGGCATATCCAGGCGTAGTCATGAATTGTAATGATTGTAGGATAGGTGTCAGTTAACCATTCCAGCAAATGCATCGGCATACCGAAAGGAGCATGCAGATGCAGGCGTTCGATACCTAGTTTATCAATATCACTTTTCAGCGCCTCGATTTCATTCTCGGAATAGATTTCGCGGTGTTGATCGGCAAAGAAGCCCGAAAGACGGGTTTCAGTAAGCTCGATATCCAATTCTGACTTACCGGTATCGTTGAAGCGCAACACAATAGGAGTATAGCCAGCCTCGATGTTAAGAGCACTCATGTCCTCGATGTACTGCTCAGTGCCACCGCCGAATCCATGGGTGACGTGCAGGATACGCTTACTGGGGAGAACTGCATTAATGAGTGCAAGGTTAATGGCGCGGCGAATGGTTGCACCGGGATCAGCGAAGATGAATCGCTGAATTAATTGGTCGTAGAAAGGATAGCGTGCGCTGATTTTTTTTGCGCTTTCCTTGATGCGCTCGAGTTTTTCATCACCAAACGAGACATTGCCCCGGTGCACAATAAAAGTATCACCGGTCATGATATGTCGCCAGCCCTGCGCAGTCGCTTTGAGGCAAAAATCAACCTCTTCGCCGTAGCCGCGTCCCCAGGTTGCTGCATCAAACAGGCCGATTTCATCGAGACATTGGCGTCGGATATACATGCAGAAACCAATAGCCACGGGGATATCAACATATTTTCCAGCATTCACCGTAGCCGCTACGCGATCGACCTCTTGTGCCAAGGCAGCATTGGCAACGGGAAGTGACTTGCACTGATAGGGAACTGTGCAGATTTCCGCGTTGTTGGACAGAGGCGTGACCGTGCCGATGCGAGGATCACTTTTTGCAGATGAAACGAGACGATCAATCCAACCGGATTGAACAACAGTGTCGGCATTAAGAAGAATGACGTCGCGATCTGCGGCAACGATCATGCCAATGTTAACTGCCTCAGAAAAACCGCCGTTAATGGTGCGATGAATGATCAAAAGATTTTCATGACCCCGCTTCTCGAGATCATTCAGATAGTCCTTGATGAAAGAATCCGGGGTACAGTCGTTAACGATTACAATACGCGAGGGAGTCTCGTTTTTAGCAGCCAACACGCTTTCAATGCATTCCATTGTTTCAGCCACACCGCCGTAGACGGGGATAATGACATCAATCTCAGCTGGCGACTGAGCACGCTGTGGAGGCGGCATAGTTTTGCTGGTGAATTCGACTCCGCCCCCAGACCGCATAACAAGCTTTGACATCACTGTTTGCAGACGCACTCGAGTAGTTTCCGAGTCCGATTTCGCCATGTCATAAGCGAGCTCGCACATAACATCGTACGGGCTTGCGACTGAGACTCTTGCCAGGGTAATGCCGGTTTCTTCGTCCTGAAGGATATAAGATATAGCTCCTGACAGTTGGGTGACGGGAAAAGTCAATGCAAAACCACTGGTTACAATAGCATTTGGAAATGCCGACAAGACATCATCTCGTGTAATTTGTGTTTGGAACGTGCGCTTTGTTCGTTCTGGTGAGGTGATACTGAGTGTCAGTGGATTTTTTCGATCATGTCTGAATGCCCAGCCCACTATTCGATTGAAATCGGCCCAATCAATATGAACTGAATAGGTGGGGTATGCGATAACTCTTGCATCGCTGCGGACGACGGCCTCGCCTTCTCGAATGCAAACAAAATAGACATGGGGCTGGCCGTCAACAAACTGGGGGGGTAGCGCCAAACGGCCAGCACAATGGTATGTACCACCTTGACTCTCCGATGAGGGGTTGAAGTTTATCGTTGAAAAATATCTGCCATCGACATGCAATTCCCCATCCAGCGCAGCTCCTGGCCATCCAGTAAGCTCTGCTTGTATTTCTTGATTTTTTATACCGAGTATCTTGATAGTCAATTTGTTCGTGAAGTCCACCTTGACGGGGGAGTTCGGAAGCAAAAAACCATCGACACGTGCCTCTATTTCAAATGCCAGGCGCGATAATGACGCACGGGGCAACGCAATCTTGAAGCCAGAATGCAGTTTATCTGAATGCTTGCCTATAAAATCAGGGCGCGGGAGTGTAGCAGTTTGCTGCGCAACTGCCTCTCCATTCAGCTGCAACTCGACAAGCGCGGGCGAATCCTGGCTAGGAGCAACCGCCCACCCCATAACAACCAAGTTCTCATCCATGCATTCCAGATAGCCATCTGGTATACCGGATCCAAGCCAAGATTTGGCTTCATGAACGGATGGAATCAAGGTGGCCGTTATAGCAATCGCAAGAGCCTCACCTTCAGGGATAACCAGAACCGGGCAAGGCTGGTCATCAGCCATATCGTTCAAGGTTTCCTTCAGGAGATTTTTGTCCCATTTCAAATGAAATCCACAATAGGCTGGCGATTTGACAATCTCGCTGATATCGGGTCTGAATATATTTGCCACGACCTGACCGACTCTATTTTTCCTGATATAGGCTGATAGCCGGATTTGCTTGCTTGGAGCCGATACATCTATTATCCAACCCTTCACCCCTGCTTGGTCTATCGAATCAATGCAACCAAAGAGCCTTTCGCCAGTTTTCCCTGATATATTGCCGGAGATAAATACATTTTGTTTTTGTATTTTAGAAGTAGGCTGTACCTTGGTTATGGTAGTCGCTCCGGCTGTATTCGCCCCATGATCAATATCGGTCACCACATTCGATTTCTTTTTACTATCTTTCTGAGCCATTCTAAATCCCAAAAATTTATCAGTATATAACTATCTCAGCGTATTCAGCGGGATTATAGCGGCGAAGCCACTGCCATCTCCAGCATCTGTACAAACGCTCTTTCCCCAAAATCTTTTTCTACCGCCAATAGTCCCGCTTCGCGTATCCGTGCCCACTGTTTTGCGTCGTTATATAACTGAACCGCGCATTCAGCATACTCATCAGGCGTCAAATTCGCAGGCGCAAGGTAGCCAACCTGCTCATCCCAGCCGATTTGTCGCTGCAGCAAAGGTGAAATTACGCAGGGTACCCCATTGGCTACCGCGCTGGCGATTTTTTGCGGTAGACCGGCACCGAAACGGGTGGGAGCAAGAAAAACGCGAATCTGACTAAAAAAGTCGTCTAGATCGTCAACCCCACCCACCCATTCTATACCATCGGTGAGCTGCACTAGACCGTGAGGGACGCGCTCATCCCAATAGCCGGCAATACGCAAGGTAACATCAGGTAGGTGTTGCCGGATGCGTGGAAAGCACTCATTGCACAACCAGATGATGCTATCCAAATTGGGTGATTCGAGACTATGTACCGCACCAAGAAAACCAAAAGATTTGCGGCCTTCAAAGGCCTTGCGCACCTTGCGAACAGGATGCTGGCGTGGCCAATCAGCCTGGTGAGCAAGCAGGCGACAATCCTTACCAGATAATTGTTGCTGGATAAGTGCTTGCTCGGCTTGACTCACAGTGAGAACGCGATCAGCGAGCTCCAGAGGAGCTATTTCCTGCTTGAGTTTTTCCTGTGCGGAAGCAGGATCCAGACCAAGCACCTTCATTTGTTCGATCTCACGGATTGTGGTCAGAGCTTCAGTATCTGCGATAAGTTGACCCTCGGGATGCGCAGTTTTCCAGGCCATGAGATCGGGATAATAAAAGCTGAAGTTGTGAGTTCGGCAGACCCAGAGAGTTTGAAAGAGCATGCGATTGGCTTGCAGGAACTGGCTAAGATCGCTTGCATGCTCATCAGCGAGCACTACATCCACTCCACCCAGATCGGGATAACAAGCATGCTGGTTATGACCGCGCTTCCTCGCCCACACTACTACGTTATGACCCATGGCGCGCAAGCCCTGAATAATATCAACTGAACGCACGTAGCCAGAGCCGAGGTGTTTCTCCGGTGGCCGATCTTCGATAAAAAGAACAGTATTTCCCTGCCGATAACGGCGATCAGCCGCAAAAAGCACGCTGAGTGTTCCAGGAACAGGTTGTTGCTTAAGAATATCGGTGTGCTTGCGGCGCAGGATTTGCTGGTGCGCAAGAATGAGCGCAGCAGAGGTACTGGGGGGGCGACCTTTGGAATAGCTGCCGTATTCGTAGTGATGCACAATTACGGTAGGATCATAGACGACACGGTAGCCCACTTTCCAGAAGCGTAAGGCAAGATCAGCATCTTCACAGTAACCAGGGTCGAAGGCTTCATCGTAACATCCAATTTTTCCAAAGACGTCGCGCTTGACAGCAATAAAGCAGGCGGAACACATGTCGACATCGCGCACAGTAAGCAAGTTGTGAGCGTTGGCCTGGCTATCCCGGCCGACACCATTGGTCGATCCATCTGACCAAATGACATTACCTGCCTCCTGGACCAGCCCGTGGCTACGCATGACTCGCCCCCCCACGCATGCGATATCCGAAGCACTATACAGGCGGCTCATAGCGTTTCCGAGCGCATCCGGTTCTAGTGTAATGTCGTTGTTCATGAACACCAGGGTTTCGCCGCCGGCCAGCAGTGCGCCGAGATTGCAGTTGGCCGAAAAACTGGCGCGTTTATCAAGGTGAATTACATTAACGTTGTCAACGTACGCTTCCAGTTTGCGGGTCTCGTCTTTCGAAGCGGCGTCGACAACGATGACTTCGGTGTCGGCATCGAGGATGTGCGACAATTGTTTAAGTAGTTGCAAGGTAAAGGCAAAGTTATCGACGACTGGAATGACAATTGATACTTTCGGTTGAGCAACTTGTGGCAGGCGGATTTTATAACCCATGCGCACATTCGCGGCAATGAGTTCGGCCTGGCGCTCGAAGATAGCCTTGCCTTCGCGTTCCGGTACCAGGATTTGTGCCAGCGGTGGATGGGCGCGCAGACCCCGTTTAGCACCGATTAATTGGAAATGTTCAAAAGAACCAAGCAGCCCAAGTTCAGCAATTTCACGCGCGACCTCGGGATGGTTAGTAAGGTAATACTGGGGGTCAAAATAGTCGTTTGGCCGTCGTTCTTCCTGAATGCCTTTATATAAATAATGTAAAGGCAAGTCGTCGACATCTTCTAAGTCAGGATAAGCATTGCGGTAATACCCCGCGTCAAAATCTGGCAATGATGCGGCCTTGCCACAGAGATTCCGCCGGGCGAAGTGACGGTGCGGCAGCAAGTCGTGACGGATAAGTTCGGACTGATACACAGCACGGTACCAAGCGGTGTCGAAAAGTACGCCTGCTTCCGTACGCCCCTCCAATATAGCGAGCCAGTCTTGCAGTGGAGCATCGCTTACGGTCAACCCAAACTTGATACGCGTGCTAAATGGCAACAAAAAGGGGTGTGGTCGGCGGTCTTCTCTGTAGCCGCTTTTGAGAAAGTGATGGTAGCCGCTGACGAATTTACCGTGCTGGATACCAGCGTCGATGTCGGGGTAGCGGTTCCGATAGTAACTTTCATCGAACAGTGAGCATGGCGAGACGGATGCTGAATTGGTAAGATAGTAAAGAAAGGTAACAGACACACTTTGATTATCACACAGTGGTACATCGACCAAAGGTCCAGGAGAGTGGCCAGCATTTGCACCCTCAGCGACGAAATAAGCTTCTGCATTGGCGTACAGGCCTTGCTTAATAAAATGGGCAACCACCGGATGACGGCTGATATACCAGGCTTCGTCAAACACTAGTCTCAGGAAATCCTGTTGCACCGGCGTCAGCACTTGTGTGGGGCGGTTGATGGCAGCAGTAAGCTGACCGGGTCTGATAGGGCGAGAATCAAAGCGCAGCAGTATTTGCCCTGACTGAGTCGATCGCTGTGTGATCTCCAGGCCAAGATTCCTGGCCAGTTTCTCCAGCCGAGCAAGCTCCTCTTGGTCAGGTTGAGTGGCAATGATCAAACAACTACCCGGCGTCAATTTACCATTCATGAACTCGAGCACCTTGCAAAGATCCCCCCCGGAGCCTGCGCGCACAAGTACAGCTTTCGATTGAGTAATGGCTTCCTGATTGTTAGCACTGGCCGTGACAAGCTGCCATTGTCCGCTTGGTAAAAGAACGCGTTCTTCTTCAGAAAGATTTCGGTTACCGGTCGGATCGATGAGCAAAAGTTGTTTTTTCCCCGTCATAATGTGACTCTCAGCCGTAATTGTTCCTCAAATTAAACGATGCTATCTTCACCATAATGAGCGCACGACTGCATTTCGATAAGAAACAGCGGGATTTCCCTAAGATTTCCCTGTTGATGAATATCACCTCGTAGCTGTTTCAGCATAATGGTTACAAAAATGCTATTTTGCCTGAGCCTGTCGAAGGCCGAAGCAAGCTGAAATACCGCTCGGCCTGAGCGTATCGAAGGCCAGTATAAGCTGCTTAGCGGTTCGACAGTTCGACAAGCTCACTACTCACTGCTCACCGCGAACGGTAAAGGTTGTTTGATTCTCGTCATCATTCTGGCTGCTTAATCACCTCGCGTACGCGTAGCAACGTAAGTACCTGCGCTACACAGTCTTCCAAAGGCAGACTATCCGTTGCAACCACCAATTCCGGGTTGAGCGGCGGTTCATAAGGTGAAGAAATGCCCGTGAATTCCTTCACCTCGCCAGCTCGAGCTCGGCGATAGAGACCTTTCACATCACGTTGTTCGCAGAGCTCCAGCGGAGCCTGGCAATAAATCTCAATAAAGTCACCATGCGAGAAGAGGTTGCGTGCCCGCTCCCGGTCACTGCGGAACGGTGAAATAAAAGCTGTTAAAGCAATCACGCCTGCCTCGGTAAGGAGTTTGGCCATTTCAGCGATGCGCCGGATATTTTCTGTACGATCTTCGGTTGAAAAGCCGAGATCTGAGCATAGACCGTGACGGACATTATCACCATCCAGCACGAAAGTGCGACAACCCAGATGGTAAAGTTCCTCCTCTACGGCATGAGCCAAAGTCGATTTGCCAGCACCGGAAAGACCGGTGAACCATAGCGCGGCAGAGCGGTGATTATTCAGTTGTTCACGGCGATAGCGGGTCACGGTAGCATGATGCCAAACAGTATTAGTATTTTTATTCATATAAATTGCTGAGTGGGGTTATTGAAACTCTGAGTAGAAGCGCCCCAGAGGTGTAAGTGTGCCATCCTTTTCAAACAAGCGCGACGTGCGTACCTCCTCATGTCTCAGTGAATAATTTCCTGCGCCGAACCATGCGTAGCGCTCAATGTACGGTCGCTTTTCCAGTTCAGGCAAAACAGCTTTCATAAAAGCAAGCACTTCTTCTTCCGAATAGCGATTGCTACCAGACTTATTCTTCGCATTCCAGTCCGCTACCGCGAATTCGGTAATCCAAATAGGCATGCGATATTTTTCATAAACAGCATCAATCTTTGCCAGAAACTTTTGTGGGTCTGGCGGGCTATACAAATGAACAGCCATAAAATCTACCTTGAGTTTCTTCTTTCGTACCTCATGATAAAAACGCTCAAACCATGGGCCGAGCACTCCAGCGGGTGCCGGAGATCCGAGGCGATCAGCCAGAGGCTCCAATCTGGTCCATTCTCTGACGGCTTTCTGCACAGACATGTTGGATTGATCAACTTTATTCGGCTCGTTAAAACCAAGCAGTATCGGCACTTTACCGTTCGCCCGCATCTCAGCAATTTCCACATCCAATCGCTTCCTACCCCATATCATGGGAACAAATTTCTCAATAGGTGCACCATCAATAGGCTGAGGTTTCCACGTGTAATACCAAGCTACATTTAGGGTAACGATACGCTCCGGCGCTTGTAGATTTGCTAAGCCTACTCCTTTCTTATCGCTGGCAAAACTGGCAGAGATAGCCAGCAACAGCGCAATGACTGACCAGATAAAACGGAGTGTTATGTTGATCACAATCCAGTGCTTCATTCGGTCATTATACGGGCTATCTGATATTTGGTTTGATCGGCAAATTTAACGAAGATATCGAGTTTCTGTTCTCCGGAGAGCTTCAAGCCAGTAATCTCGAAACGAGCCGTTGCGGAATAAGGATTATTAGGATGCTTTTCAAAATACCGTGGAGATGGGAGGCAGGTACGCACAAATGCACTATCACATCCTTCAACTATCAAGCTGGCGATGGGAGATGCTTGCTCTGATGGCAACATAATACCCCCAATTTTGAATGGTGTATTTGCAGCAAGCCACACGGGACGATGATCGATCAATGCAATATTCATACCAGGAACAGAATTTACCTCAATCCGTAACTTCATGAATTTTCGTTCTGTTCGTATTGCATTACCAAGGTTCTCGGCTTTTCCAGCATAACTGTGTTCACGGCCCAGCACTTCCAAGATACGAGCATCGTCGTATTCAGCACCCAAAAAATTAAAAAGTGATTTAAGATTCTTTCGATCACCTATCAAATCTGCATAATCAATCCAGAAACAGTTTTGGCGGTATTTGCTCCAATTTGAGGCTTGTTCTTCGAAAGTTGACATCCACTTTATTGCATTGATGGTTTCCTGATCACTCCAAAATCCACTTTTAGAGACTTTTTGATGATCTCGAGTTAGAAAAATGAATGCTGGGCGTGGCATGAGTTTTTCCAGAAAATCAAGATATCCCATCATATTAACAATCCCAGATATTCGTAATTCGGGCGGAGTATAACGAATTTCCTTGAAACCCCAGCATTGAATATTTTCGCAATCTTTCGGAACTAATTGATTTCTTAATGCTAACCTAACATCATTCAGAAAAACATCTTCATTTAGCATGAATGCGCCAAAAAATGGATCAGTTGATGAAGAAGAATCATTTTTATGTTCTTTCAATGTTTGACATAGTGAGTTGTAAGCTAGTGAAAAACCAGCACAAATATTCATATTCTCGCCACGAATCAACACTCCAGGTATCGAGTTCAGAATTCCTAATAAAAGTGTAGAGCCCGTACGACCATACGTTAAAATCAATAAGCTATCGAATTTCATTTTTAAATCTTCTCTATTGCAATATCTCAATACCCTCTTGGGGTTAAAACAATCGCAATCATTTTCCAATCACTACTGATTAGTTATTCATGAATGCCAGATACGACTTTGTAAGATATCACTTCATGATTGACAAGACAGATAATTATTGAAAGCATTAAAATAATTATTGAGAAATTCACCTAATTATGCAGAGTACATTTTTTTACTGAACCAAATATGGCTTCTTTTGCTACATTATGATTTAGCCGAGACAATGAATCATTTACTTTTACTTAGATACTTTTAAAACTCTAAGTTTGTGAAACTTCCACTCGACTCGTAGCACTGCGATATCCCTTCATCACCGAAAAGACCCTTGCTCTCAGCCAAGATTTCCAGGTAACGCCGGTATTCCTTGGCGTTATCAAAGTGCTGATTACGTCGTACTTCCATTTTTACCTTGGCCTTAAAACCGGCGTGGTATTTGAAGTGGGCAAACCAGACGGGCATCTTAGCGACGTTCAACAATCCCTGTGCGTAGTGCAATCCTCGACTTACTCTCATCCATGGACGATAGCGTAGCAAGGCGTATTTTTGGGACGTAAAAGCAACGGGCTCGCTGTCAGGAGACAGTCTGTGCCTGAGAGAACTAGTATAACTCATTGTGTTCGAGTAATAACCCGAGCCAAGTAACCACGCTTGCAAGGGTTTACGATCCATCCAAGGCGCAGAATCAAAAGGCGATTGACGAGAAAAATCGGCTTCATCCAGATCACCAAATGGATACATGTCGATCATGTTCACGCGCACCGCGTCGATGTTATCCGCTTCTAGAACAGTCAAGTAATCCTCGATGGATGTGTTCTCACAATTTGGATAAATCAGCAATTCATCAGCATCGGCTAGCAAAACCCATTTACCCATACAGAAATTACCCAGAATGGCCTGCTGCCAAGCAACACCGTAGTGAGAATAACGATATTCAGTATCAGTGGAAAACAGCGCGACATCTGGCTGCTCTAACAGGTATTCGCGAGTACCGTCGTCAGAAACGTTATCTACTAGAAAAAAAGCGCGTACGCCGAGGCGCCGGTAGTGATTGAGGAAATGGGGCAGCATCAGCATCTCATTGCGCACTACCCCGACGACTGCGAATGGCTCGCTGACAATGGATTGCAATCGCATCGATGTACTCAAGAGTTCGAGTTGATTTGCCCCAATCGTACCTTCAGGCGTCCATTTAGCATTTATAAGAATTCCACAGGATGTTGGCCATACTCGCTTTGGCCACAATCCCCCGATATCACGTAACTCTCGTACAAAAACATGATCGCGATCAGTGTCCATGTGCGCCATGACAATCGGCGTGTCCATCGTAGGAAAGAAGGTATTTTCCCACATGCCCACTGGAATGGCTTCACTAAAAGTACGCCGCCGCTGGTAGGATTCGTAATCCTCATTGTTGGGTAAGATATCGTTAATTGCCAAGAGATCACCAACCAGCTTATCTTCCATCAGGGAGCATGCGATCAGCCTTTGTCCCTTTTCGCTCTGAGCCGCTTCCTGGAGTTTAACCATCGCCAGACGTGAGAGCACATAGCCCCCACCGCCATCGGCATAGGTGGATGGCTCAGGGGATTTGTCGATGGTCTTGCGTGCATGCTCGGTGTGTGATTTTAGTTGATGCCAAGCACGATCCATGCTGCCTACACCACGCTGGATAACGCGGCCATAATAAAAGTGCTTGCGATAGCTCAGACTATCGATAAATTGATCGACACTGAGGTAGCAGTCGTCATCGATCTTGTAAACATATTGAAAATCGGTGTACTTTAGTACCCAGTCGAAGAGCTTCAGTGTCTTTTTCGGCAAATCTTCATATTTGTCTGAGATGTCGAGTGCGAGGATATCTCTCTGGACCGTGTCATCGCCATCACCCACTAGAATCAGATAAGGAATACCGCGCGCCTTAAGGTCTTGCACCCAGGTAGCACGAATAGTCTCGATGCGAGTATCAAGATATTTTCGACAGGAATAGATGACGACAAGGGTATCGCGTGGATAGCCGCTGGTCGGCATTGAGGATTGAAGCTTGGTCGGCGTATTGAAAATGTCATCATGTTTGTTGCCAAACTTTGCACTGACAGTTGCTTTGATATTCGCTAAAAAAAGTTGTAGCAGTGGTTTTTTTTCTGGCCACCGCACGAGGCGCATCAAAGCTGATTGCACAGGGGGTGGAAGAAAGTAGCCCACCTTGGTCTCTTCAATGGCTTTATTGATGATTTTTTCAAGAAAAAGCAGTGAATTTTCTACTTGCATATCTTTGCCCAAACGACATTCACAACAGTATCCGAGCAGATCAGCACCGAGAAAGCCATTTTGCCAGTCATTAAGGTTCAAGGCGTGGTTTTGTAGCGCATCCAGGGCGCGCTGCAGGCTGCTGTCATCATCTTGATCCAATGCATCAGTCACGGCACGGGCGAGCCTTGCCGCAGTATGCTGCGCCTCGTAGAACATACTTCTTGGACGTGGACTAAGTTCTCGCAGGGCCTGAATTAACCTCTCTTTCATTTCTGGAAATTCATGCTGCAATCGGTTTTCTTCCGCCAAAGGAAAGGCAGCAAGCCGAACTCCTTCAGCTGGATCTTCAAGCAACATACTGATGAACATGCGACCCGCAGCTGTTAATTCAACATTCAAGGCAGGCAATGCATTGGCCACAACCTCACGCAAGAAAATGGTGGCTTCAGGATTGTCCATGTGGCGAAAATAGCGAATAGGTTCGACTAGCGATTCCAAGTTTTGAATAACAGGCCTAGATGAATCAAACGTCTGCTTCAAGCCATCCCAATACTTACTAGCCCGCATCAGCTCATTGTCATTAAGCTGCGGATGCTGCTCATCTAGCAAGTACCAGAATTCAGGTGAGAGACCGTAATTGCGCACCAGACTTTTCACAAGGTCTTGACGGAAATAATCCGTGTAGCTTGACCATGACGACAACAGTACGACCGCCGCTCGCACCAATTCAAGGTCACGCAAGCGCGAAAACCATTCACCCCGAAATGTATCTAGTACGCCTATCACAGCATATCTGAAACGCTCTGCGAGCTGGAAGTCGATTTGCCCAACACGACACTGGCGATCCAGCTCGCGCACGGCAAAGTGGATGCACTCGGTGTTGATCCAGCCGATTTCAAGATATTTGGTAAGTTTCCAAAGCACATTAATAGCACGTTCGATGTGACCAGAAACCACTAGTGCGGGTAATGCGATGGTCAAACTCCACGCGTCGCTGGCATGGTCATAGCGATGCCAACGCTGAATATCAGTGACATCTTTTAGACGCCGATAAATGTCGTGCTTGCAAAGTGTTGGCACAACAGAATCGAGATAGCGATCACGTACTTCACCACTGAGACCTAAGCGGTCCATCACATCAATTACAGCTTGGAATACAGTTTGAGGAGTCGTAGCATCAGTAAGTAACTCATTAAGTTGTCTAAGTGCCTTCCAGTGCATCAAGGTCACAAACGACTCAGCAGGAACATCTTTATCAGTGTCTTCTACTTCAGGGAGGTAGTCGCCAAGGTTCATCTTAGCGACAAATAATTTAACAGCCGCCTGAACTTCAGCTGGTAGCATCGGCATCAGACAGCCAAAACGTATATGCTCCAGAGCCACCAAGCCAAAGAATTGTTGATTTTGATTTTTGCTTTGATAAAAAATCTGCTCGACCCACTGGGCAGCAGCCTTTCTGGTTATAATGAGCGGCATCTTCGGCAAGGCATAACCCTCTGCCAGAATTTCGATCTCGAGATCATTCGATTCCGAGATACCGTCCCAAATGTAGCCAGGGAGGTGCATTTCGAATCCTACCTTATCCTCATTAATACTGAATTGTTCAGAAACGTCTTTTCTTTCCCGTATTACAGGTTGCACGGAGTATTCTGATTGGCCAATACGAAGCACCATAGCCTTTGGAGAATGCTCCTCAATCAAGCACCAACCACGAATGGAAAAGCTATTTATTTCCTCTATATTGGCGTGGACGGCATTAGAATCAGATAGTTTATTTAATGTCTGCGGAGGAACAACAGTCTTTTGTTTTCTTTTTATGCTGGAGCCAGATACAGCAGTGATAATTATTCCAAGATCAAAATCATTATGCGTGATCTTGCCGCTATTGGTAAGATACCAACGCAAGCTATATGCTCCCTCTTCAGGATATTCAATTGTTATCTCATATCCTGACTCGATATCAGATGTTACTGAATAAGCTTCCAAAACGTCGTGGCGTGAAAAACGAAGTATTTCCGCATCGACTTCCTTGCCATCACGCAGCAACGCAAGACCTGATGAACCTAAAGACCATCCAGTCAATCGAATCGCATTGTTTGTAACTTCTTGTTTCTCCAGATTGATACCAGCAATGAGACGTCCCTCTCTGTCGCGCAGAAAAATGGGTGGATCCTCAGGAGACAAACGCCTCGTGTCTGATAAAGTTGTTTTTTTTGATATATTCGTTCCTGTATTGGCAGCAGTAGGTTTAGGTTTTTTGCTAGCAGTGGCCATAAGTCTAAACTTGAATTGGATTATTGGGTTAGTGAAAGTCAGCGCTGCCGGGACGGCACCGATAAGGATCTGAGTGTATAGATGATCTGAGGTACTGGGGCATTTTCCGGCAGCAAGTACTTTTTATTACTGTCGTCCATGCGTTCACCCAATGTGACGAGATTCTGGCACAGTAGCCCAATATAAGATTTTTCTTGTAAATACCAGGAAGAATATGTTCCCTTTTGCCTGCTGATGGCAAGGAAATGGCAAATCCATTGCGATCATCGACAATGCTTTTTTCAGACAGCACTTTGTGCAGACAGCTCACAACGCTGGAAGCGGTAAACTGATCGTCCACAATGAATTCGATTGCAGTCTGTGTTTTGAGCTGCTTAGTCATCAGCGCCCAACCAATGGTGTGATTTTGGTGGATAAAACTGAAGTGGCCAATGGTAGACATGGCTTAAAAAATTGACCCAAACAGGACACGGTGTTCTTGTCTTGGTGCAGTCGCATCTTACTGTCACTGGAATGAATGACGATCATACAAAATGAAATACAATGTCATTATGTAAATTTATTTTATTATCCGTCGAAAGTCATAGCAAATAAACCTTCGAATCTCATCAATTAGGAAATGAGCCTTTTATTTAGCGGCTTTCCTGCGCTACTACTTTAATACTTTTAACATTTCGATACCGATTAAGGTAGTAAACGTCTATTCCATTAAAAAGTTAAAGCACAATAATAATCAAAGTATTTTGCTATGAGTACGCGCTTTTATGAATTTTCTACGATTTGATTTCCGTGTATCGCTGAAGTACCTGCTTGAATTCGGCATTCAATTCACCATGTTTCAAACCAAAGGCTATGATTGCTTCCAGATAGCCAAGTTTGGAACCACAATCATAACGAGTACCACGATAACGATAAGCTAGAACCTGTTCCTCTTTCAACAGGGCGGCGATTCCATCGGTCAGTTGAATTTCTCCACCCGCACCTTTTCCTATATGTGTTAAATGGTGAAAAATTCTTGGTGTAAATACATAACGTCCAACCACCGCCAATGTGGAAGGCGCGTCTTCCGGTTTAGGTTTTTCCACTATGCGACTGATCCATTCTAACGACTCGTCTCTATACTTGCTTTCCACAATTCCATAACTGCTGGTTTCTTCTTTTGGAACTTGTTGGACGCTAATTACCGAGCAACGGTTATAATCATAAGCCTGGATCATTTGCTTGATTACCGGTGGTTCAGCATCAATCAGATCATCCGCCAACAAAACAGCGAATGGCTCATCACCTATAACAGGTTGGGCACACAATACCGCGTGACCAAGACCCAGGGGCTCTGACTGGCGAATATAAACGCAATTGATATCTTTAGGCAGTAGATTTCTGACATAAGTCAACATCTCAGTTTTGCCGCGCCGATCTAACTCATTTTCGAGTTCGTAAGCCTTATCAAAATGATCCTCAATAGATCGCTTGGAGCGGCCGGTAACAAAAATCATATCGGTTATGCCAGATGCAACCGCTTCTTCCACAGCATATTGAATCAGCGGTTTATCGACGATGGGTAACATCTCTTTAGGACTAGCTTTGGTAGCTGGCAAAAAACGTGTTCCTAGTCCAGCAACAGGAAAGACAGCTTTTGTAATTTTCTTCATTCTTGTCCCTTGTGAATATTGCTCGTACCTTTTTACTCGGCCAGTGTAATAAACCAGCTAGGTAAAGAAACACCATCAATAATTGTAGAAAAACAACTCTATATCCAGCAATACAGTTTTAGTCACCCTTCGACTGTACAATCCTTATACATCAGATTCTTGCTATAAATATAGAAAACTTTATACAACCAAGGAGATTTATAGATTTGAATTGATTCATTTTTATACTTGCAGCTTTAGAAGTAAATGGAATAACAACCATATAAATTATCAGTATTACCCTAACGCATTTGTAGGAATTCTTCCTACATATTACAAACTTATAAATTAATCAGTCGAATATAACCATTCCCTTCTCTGTTAAATATCCAGGGTAATGGTAAAAATGTAAACCAAAGATAGATAGAATTTGCACAACGTGAATCTAAGCTAATAAACATTTTTGTATATCGGCTCTGGTCTTTGCTTAAAGCTTATGTTGTACGGCCGTAATGGTCCTCAAATCTCACGATATCGTCTTCTCCAAGATATGAACCAGATTGAACCTCAATTAAATGCAAAGGTATTTTTCCCGGGTTTTCCAGGCGATGAATATGGCCAAGAGAGATGTAGGTAGATTGATTTTCGGTGAGCAGGATTTCTTTGCCATCTACCGTAACCTTGGCAGTACCACTGACCACAATCCAGTGTTCTGCACGATGGTGATGCATTTGCAATGAGAGTTTTTCTCCTGGCTTAACCATGATACGCTTGACTTGAAAGCGTTCTCCTTGATCGATGCCTTCATACCAACCCCAAGGACGGTGAACGCGCGGGTGCTCGAGGTGTTCTTTGCGCTGGTTGACTTTACAATGCTGGATAGCCTCCTTGATTTGCTGGGCTTTGCTCTTGTGCATGACTAACACAGCATCGGCTGTTTCAATGACGATAACGTCTTCAAGACCAATCACGGAGACCAACCGATTTTCGGTGCGGATGTAGCTATTTTTGGTATCAGCAATGTAAACATCACCACTGGTGACATTGCCATCCGCATCCTTAGAGGCAATTCCCCACAGAGAATCCCAGGAACCAACATCGCTCCAGCCAAATTGTGCGGGCACGACAGCGGCACAATCGGTGTTCTGCATGACTGCATAATCAATGGAATCCGATGGACAGGCAGAAAATGCGCGCTCACAGGGGCGGATAAAACCAATATCTGTTGTTTTTTCCTGCCAGGCCTTTTGTACGGCAACGAAAATGTCTGGTCGGTGCTGCCGCAGTTCTTGCAGGTAACGCTTAGCAGTGAAAACGAACATGCCGCTATTCCAGCTGTAGCCACCTTCCCTCAGGTAAGCCTCTGCGGTTTCCCGGTCAGGTTTTTCGAAAAACGATTTAACCCGACTGGGCATGAGCGAAGTGGGTGTAGCAAGCAAGATGGCATCCCCGGCCTTGATGTAGCCATAACCTGTTTCTGGTGCATGAGGTACTACGCCAAATGTGACAAGATAATCTTCCTGGGCAGCAAGTGTTGCTGTTTTTACGGCTTCTGCAAAAGCAGTTTGATCATCAACAACATGATCAGCAGGCAGAACGAGCATCACGGCATTTTCATCCATCTGAGCAAGATGAAATGCAGCGAGTGCAATAGCTGGAGCAGTATTACGACCAACCGACTCAAGATAGATAGCCGCTGGAGTGATACCTATCGCTTCACATTGCTCCCGGATCAGAAAGCGATGCTCTGAATTGCATACCAGGATAGGAGCTTGTGTACCCGGCAAGCTGGTTGCCCGGGCAAGAGTAGCTTGCAGCATGGTTTCCTTGCCAACAAGCGACAGGAGTTGTTTGGGGTAAGCGGCACGGGAAAGTGGCCACAACCGGGTACCACTGCCACCAGAGAGGATAACGGGATAAATGTCTGCATGCATGATTTTGTCAATGTGCCTTCTATGTGTCTTTTACCGGTCCTATTTCCATTTCCAAATCAAACCTGACTTTGTCGGTTTCTCCTTGTCGTATTATTTATACTGTCTGCGGCTCGCTCTTGCGTCATTTTTGATTTAGAAATGGAATAAGTATGATTGAGCATATCTTCAACTAAAGTATAACGTGGTTGTCAACAGTATTCCTATCAAATCTTTATCCTTTGAACTGAGAACTGAGAACTATTGAAGCATTTGTCTAGGCATGTGAAAATAAATATATCATTAATATCTTCAAATTTAAGCGTTAAACATGACATAGTTAACTTCTATATGACAAACTAGCTGGAAATGTGCAGAATAAATTTCTTAACCTTTGTAAACCATTCATGCGATTGTATTTATATATATAAATGTTTATACATGCTATTGCACGAAGCAAATACTTGCAGTTTTAGCCGATTAAGAACTTGATAGATCGTAATTGAATCGGTATCGTTTTGCCAAATCTCCTGGTGATCCAGTAATTTATCGGCTACATTTATAGATGTTTACCCTGCAGATTCTCCTAAACACTATAAACAACGGCTAGAAATTCTCATAATTGAGCCCACTGGAAAAATTTTTTTAACCTAAAAACCGCGGCTGGACGGAGTGGAACATATGGTAATCTAGGT
Organism: Nitrosomonas sp. Is37; assembly: GCF_033063275.1. Classification (NCBI taxonomy): domain Bacteria; kingdom Pseudomonadati; phylum Pseudomonadota; class Betaproteobacteria; order Nitrosomonadales; family Nitrosomonadaceae; genus Nitrosomonas; species Nitrosomonas sp. Is37. The sequence continues at coordinate 98,915 of NZ_JAWJYP010000011.1, forward strand.
GCGAGGCAAGGCGCGATAAGGCCGCAGGGCCGCCCCCTGCAACAAAGAGCAACGCCGCATTCGCGCCTGGAGCGACATACGATGCACCTCGTAGCGATCTCACCATTCTGATGAATGAAAAAATTTTAAAAATGCCTCTATATGTCATGCGGCTAGCTCTCCAATCAAGCGGTCAACCGCGGTTTTTAGGTTAAAGGCTTGATTTCCGGATATCGCCGTAGCAACTGCCTAAAGTCGTTATTTAATTCCTTATGTTTCAAACATAGACTAATGTAGTCGCCCCTGAAATACTATAGAAACTAGCATAAATATTGGCATTGAGGGATATTCAAAAGGCATGGAATTTCATGGAATTTGCCAGAATTAATACTATTGACCCCTAATTTGTGGTGAATTGATGAAGCCAAAGAAGCAAGAACCCACCCCCTGTGATGATCTTTTTCGCATGAGACT
>NZ_JAWJYP010000012.1:0-91319 GCF_033063275.1 Nitrosomonas sp. Is37
CTAACACAGCGACAATTACAACGCAATCGCTTGATCACGAAAGTCCGTTATGTGGTAGAGCGTACCTTTGGCAGTCAAGCGCGCTGGTTTGGAGTCAAAATCCTGCGATACCGTGGTCTAGCCAAAGCACATGCCTGGCATATTTTGCAAGCCATGGCATACAACCTAAAAAGACTACCAAAATTGTATGTCAATAGCCTATTTTCACGACTCTCACAGGAGAAATGTGCCTTTTGAACAAATAAAATGCGCTAAAGCAATCATTTCCCGGAAGAATTGGAAGTAATTCGCAAAAATATTGTCCAGTTGTTTATGAAAAATATGAAATTACAGACTTCCCTCAGAAAATAGGGAGTTTTGCAAAGGTCTCATATAATATAAAAATACAATTTTTCGTTGAAATGAAATGTATATAAAGCCAGTTATTTAGTCAAACTGGCTATTGATCGATCAACAAAATAACCAGTTTTTGCTTAAAGCAGTATTAACTTAAAAACCTCAACTAAGATTTTAAGAAGGCAATAACTGTAACTTCCTATTCCATATTGATGGTCGTTTTGACGTGGTCAACATGATACTTACAGTCCCATGTCGTATGCACCAAATTCTGATAATCTCTCATTTGATTCTCCTAGCTCTTGATCAAGCTAAAAAAATTAGGGTGACCGTATCACACGGTCAAACCTTTAATAATCCCCCGGCATAGCCGAGGGATTACCTTATTTATTGATTAATAAATTAAATGAATAGAACTGAAGATATTCTCCAGGCAGGCAGTAGCTCCGATCTAATTGAATGTGGTGTCATCCCGCATCAGGTACCTTTACAAGAACGTCCTATTCTCACTGTGTTGGCCAGTGTGCATTTCATTCATATCATGGATTTCATGATGATGCTGCCTTTGGGCCCGCAATTCATGAAGTTGTTCGATTTTACGCCGCAACAATTCAGTACGCTGATTTCAGCCTATGCATTCAGTGCGGGTGTCTGCAGTTTCTTTGCTTCGTTTGTTATTGATCGGTTTGATCGTAAGCACGTATTGATTTTTCTTTGTGCAGGTATGGGGATCGCCACACTGATCTGTGCGCTGGCAACAGATTACACAACGCTCCTACTAGGACGTATTGTGGCAGGTGGTTTTAGCGGGATGCTGAGTGCCATTATCTTTGCGGTTGTTGCAGATATCATTCCGGAGCATCGGCGGGGGGTAGCGACAGGTACTGTCATGTCTGCTTTCTCAATGGTGGCAGTGGTAGGCATGCCAGTAGGGATGTTGCTTGTTAATCTGATCGATTGGCGCGCACCGTTTTTTCTTCTGACAGCTGTAAGCAGCTTGATAATTTTCGTTGCATTACGAATACTTCCGTCTCTTTGTGGTCATCTGATTCATTATCAGGAGCGTCACCCGTTCCGGCAGTTGCGCACAATCTTTTGGGTGCGGAATCATCTCTATGCTTTTGCTTTAATTGCAATGCTGATGTTCGCTGGATTTTCTGTGAGTCCTTTCATTAGCACCTATATGGTGATCAATGTGGGTATGGCAGAAATCGATTTGCCTTATCTTTATTTTTTTGGCGGACTGGCAACATTTTTTGCGGCACGCATTCTTGGGAAGCTTGCTGACCTTCACGGCAAAAGAAAAATATTTGGTGTGACTGCCGCACTTTCTGTTTTCCCCATTCTGCTACTGACGCATTTATCACCGGTACCGACAGTCTTTGCAGTCGGGATTACAACATTATTCATGATGCTGGTTTCTGGTCGGTTTGTTCCTGCCATGGCGTTGGTGACTGCAAGCGTGACGCCTCGTTTGCGGGGCAGTTTTTTAAGTTTCAATATATCGGTTCAACAGTTGTCAGCAGGTTTGGCTTCGTTGCTTGCGGGTTCTATCATGGGAATTTCAGCGAATGGTGTGTTGACGCATTATGATTCGGTGGGAGTGATCGCTGCTATTGCAACCATACTCAGTATTTTACTGGCAGTTAAAGTCGATAGTTATCAGGAATGATGGTTCGTTCTTATTCAAATGAGTGGGTCTCAGGTTTTCTGCAAACCTCACCTATGTTCGAGCCGCTGCGTGAAGCAGGGAAATTATTCGAAAAACTTGATCATTGGCCGGAGATTGAAAGCCTGAATCAATTGAATACAGATCAACTTAGAGTAATTGCGACAAAATCTGGCAAACAGATACGCTTTGTTCCCCAAGCTAAAGCTAAGTGCGAATTCGTGCAACAATATGAGCCTAGGATCTATCTAACAGGAGAAATACATACCCGCGCACATAGTTGGCATGATCTATTCAATGCGCTGGTTTGGCTAACTTACCCCCGTGCTAAAGCAGCATTAAATCAGTTGCATTACCACGCCTTGTTAGAGGAAAGGGAGCATAATCAGGAAGTGCGTAGTCCGTTGCGTGATGCTGCCACACTCATTGATGAATCTGGGGTAATCGTCGTCAGTAGTAACGACTATTTGATTGAACTATTGAAAAATTTTGCATGGAAAACTTTGTTCTGGCAGCAACGTACTGCTATGCTGGTGCAAATGAAATTTTTTCTGTTTGGTCATGGGTTGTATGAAAAAGCACTGCATCCTTATCTCGGTATGACAGGAAAAGGTATCCTCTTTCATGTGAGTGAAACTTTCTTTAATCAGCGTCTGATTGATCAGATTGCCATGATTGATATTTGGCTGGAAGATTATTTAACACGGGAATACTTGACATCGGCTGATCTAGTGCCCGTACCTGTATTAGGGTACCCAGGCTGATCACCAGAGAATACCGATTCATCTTACTATGATAACCAGAGTTATTTTCGTCAGCGAAAGATGAAAAAAGCATCAAGATCAAGCGGTTTTTCTTGAATATGCCTTGTAATGATTCTTCTTGAGAACTTATAAAGGAGGTTGAAATGACAGATATTGCCGGATTATTAGGAGATGAAGCAGATAAACTTCTCAATTATGTATGTCAGGGTATTCCTAAGGCAGGATTACATGTTCCTGGGCCTGATTTTGTCGATCGAATAGTGGTAGGTAGTGATCGCAAACCTGGTGTGTTACGGAATCTTCAGGCTTTATTCAATCATGGTCGCTTGGCAGGAACAGGTTATTTATCGCTTTTACCAGTCGATCAGGGTGTGGAGCATTCAGGAGGCGCTTCGTTTGCGCCCAATCCTATGTTCTTCGATCCGGAAAATATCGTCAGGCTGGCGATTGAAGGTGGCTGTAATGGCGTTGCTTCCACGCTGGGTGTATTGGGAATGGTGGCACGTCGTTATGCGCATAAAATTCCGTTCATTCTTAAAATCAATCACAACGAATTACTGACTTACCCTAATAAGTACGATCAAACTTTGTTTGCCAGTGTAGATCAGGCATTTGACATGGGGGCATGTGCAGTTGGGGCGACAGTATTCTTTGGTTCCGAGGAATCGCGTCGACAGATACAGGAAATTTCCGAGGCATTCGCTCATGCGCATGATCTTGGGATGATAACGATCCTCTGGGCTTATACGCGCAATGCTGCTTTCAAGACTGCAGAAAAGGATTATCACGTTAGTGCTGATCTGACAGGTCAAGCTAATCATCTTGCCGTTACGATCGAAGCAGATATCGTTAAGCAGAAAATGGCAGAAAATAATGGTGGCTTCACAGCGCTTAAGTTCGGTAAAACGAATGCCAAAGTGTACAGTGAACTCACCAGCGATCATCCCATCGATCTGGTGCGTTATCAAGTAGCAAACTGCTATATGGGACGTGTCGGGATGATTAATTCAGGTGGAGAATCTGGCAAGGATGATTTGCATCAGGCAGTGCGTACCGCGGTAATAAATAAACGAGCGGGCGGGATGGGGCTTATTTCTGGGCGCAAGGCTTTCCAGAAGCCTTTTGATGAAGGTGTCAAATTATTGAATGCCATCCAGGATGTGTATCTTTCCAAAGAAGTGACTATTGCCTAAGAGGTTTTAAGGGATAAGACATGCCTGCTAACAATATTCAGGATCGTGCCATGGGGGCCATCATGGGTGCATTCATTGGTGATGCGCTAGGTCTGGGTCCCCATTGGTACTACGATCTCAACGAACTTCGTCGCGATTATGGTGACTGGATTGACGGCTATACTGACCCCAAACCTGATCGTTATCATGCTGGATGCAAAGCTGGTCAGTTATCCCAAGCGGGATTCATTCTGGCGCTTACTCTTCGTTCGCTCGTTGAGTGTGGTGGATATAATGAAGACGACTTCTGCCGGCGGATGGATGAAGAACTTTTTCCGCTGCTCGATGGCACACCCGTGAGCGGACCTGGGGGCTACACCAGTCAATCGATTCGTGAAGCATGGAGACGTCGCGTGCAGCAGAAACTACCGTGGGGACAAACCGGTAGTCATGCAGATACTACCGAGGCGATTGAGCGCACACTGGTGATAGCAGTTCGTTACGCGTTCCAGCCAGATCAGCTTGCTGCAGCCATCACCAATAATACCATGCTGACCCAGAGTGACCATACTGTTGTTTCAATGACGGTGGCCTATGGTGCAGTGTTGGCTCTTTTAGTTCAAGGACATACTCTTGACGCCGGGTTGTCAGGGAAGCTCATGGAATTGGTAAAAGATGGCAAATTGCCTTTTCATGCGGTAACACGCGGTGATTTGCGGCCCCCACGCCTTGGTGACCCCGATCCCTCGCGTGCCGGTCGCTTTGCTTCCCCAGATGCATTGCTTACACCTTCTTATATGGCGGCAGCTGTAACAGATTCAGAAATTCAGATAGAGCCGGCATGGAAAGTATCGATTGTCTATGGTATGCCGTGCGCTATCTATCATCAGTTACCGGCTGCTTACTACTTGGCAGCCCGGTTTCACAATGATTTTGAATCAGCCGTGCTCCATGCGATTAATGGTGGAGGACAAAATCAAGCGCGCGCGATTCTCACTGGGGCACTCACCGGTGCACAAACCGGTTTATCCGGAATTCCCCAGCGCTTTTTTGATGGGCTTGAAGAAGGCGCTGGTCTTCTAAAGTTGGCTGAAGAGCTGGCTTCAAAAGTAAGAGAGCTCTGAAATACGTGACGATAATGACTGCTTGGCCATTTAGTACAGAAACATAAGTCGGCCAATCAATTATTGCAGTTATGAACTCTCTGTAATATTTCTGCGTGGTTTCGTTATAATATCGCTTTGCAAAGGATCGTTAACATGCGACTGATTCAGAAAGCTCTTACCTTTGATGATGTTTTACTCATTCCTGCTCATTCAGCAGTTCTACCTCGAAATGTAGATTTAACTACACGCCTCACCCGCAATATTACACTCAAGATTCCACTGGTGTCAGCAGCCATGGATACTGTTACCGAAGCACGATTGGCTATTGCTATGGCTCAGGAAGGAGGCATTGGCTTTATTCATAAGAATATGCCGATAAAAATGCAAGCTGAACAGGTTTCTAAAGTCAAACGCTTTGAAAGCGGTGTGGTGACAGATCCTATAACAATCCCTCCCAATATGACAGTGCGAGGAGTGCTTGAGTTAATTCAACAACACAGGATATCTGGATTGCCTGTCGTTGAAGGTTCCAAAGTCGTGGGTATTGTGACTAACCGTGATCTCCGATTTGAAACTAATCTGGATCAACTGATCAAAAATATTATGACGCCTAAGAAACGCTTAGTAACAGTAAAAGAAGGCGCTCCCCGTGAAGAAGTCTTGGCTTTGCTACACAAGCATCGGTTGGAAAGAGTTTTGGTGATTAACGATGAGTTTGAGTTACGTGGACTGATTACCGTCAAAGACATTACTAAAACAACAGAGCACCCTAATGCCAGCAAAGATGATCAAGAACGGTTGCGGGTAGGTGCAGCAATAGGAGTCGGTGAGGGGAGTTATGAACGAGCAGAAGCACTCATAGAAGCTGGAGTGGATGTTTTGGTGGTCGATACTGCGCATGGGCATTCGCAGAGCGTGCTTGACCATGTACGGTGGGTTAAAAACCATTTTCCTAAAATCCAGGTTATTGGGGGTAATATTGCTACAGCGGCGGCAGCCAAAGCGCTGGTCGATAGCGGAGCGGATGCAGTGAAAGTTGGTATTGGTCCTGGCTCGATCTGTACCACTAGAATTGTTGCAGGAGTGGGCGTGCCACAGATCACAGCTATCGAGAACGTGGCTAGAGCATTGGAAGGAACAGGCGTGCCGGCAATAGCAGATGGTGGTATCCGTTATTCAGGCGATATCGCCAAGGCGATTGCAGCGGGAGCGAGCACTGTTATGTTAGGTGGATTATTTGCTGGCACGGAAGAAGCACCCGGTGAAATTGAATTATTTCAAGGAAGATCATATAAGAGCTATCGTGGCATGGGTTCACTTTCTGCCATGCAGCAAGGGTCAAGTGATCGCTATTTTCAGGATAGTGAGCTTCAAGATACAAATAAACTGGTTCCAGAAGGAGTGGAGGGACGCGTTCCCTATAAAGGGCCGATTACCTCTGTCATTCAACAGTTAGTGGGAGGAGTGCGTTCGAGTATGGGTTATCTGGGCTGTAGTACTATTGAAGAAATCCATGCTAAAGCAGAGTTTATTGAAATTACCTCGGCTGGCATACGTGAATCTCACGTTCATGATGTGCAGATTACCAAACAAGCACCTAATTATCAGGTCGAATAAAAGCAGATCTCTTTATGCACCAGAAAATTCTTATTCTGGATTTTGGTTCCCAATATACTCAGTTAATTGCTCGTCGTATTCGAGAAACTAATGTTTATTGTGAGCTACATCCCTATGATGTCACACCTCAGTTTATTAAAGATTTTTCTCCCATAGGCATTATTCTGTCAGGTGGACCTGCTTCTGCCTTTATTGAAGACACGCCGCGTGCGCCACAAATCGTTTTCGAGCTGGGCGTTCCGGTGTTGGGTATCTGCTATGGAATGCAGGTAATGGCTGCTCAGTTGGGCGGAAATGTAGAAAGCGCTAAGAAGCGTGAATTTGGCTATGCCGAATTATATCTGCAGAATTGTAAACTCTTTGATGAAATTTATGATCGTACAAGTCCAGAAGGGCAAGCGGTTCTCGATGTATGGATGAGTCATGGCGATAACGTGGTTGGATTGCCTCCCAGCTTTAGCATCATTGCGAGTAACGCTGCAACACCAATTGCAGCGATGGCCGATGAGGTGCGACAATTTTACGGTCTACAATTTCATCCGGAAGTAACGCATACCTTGCAAGGTAAGGTTATTATTAAGCAATTCGTTCATAACATTTGCGCAGCTGGTTATGATTGGAATATGCCAGATTATGTCGAAGAATCGATTAGCAGAATTCAAGCTAAGATTGGCAAGGACAAAGTAATCCTGGGTTTGTCAGGCGGTGTGGATTCTTCTGTTGCGGCTGTACTTATCCATCGGGCAATTGGTGATCAACTTACCTGTGTATTTGTAGATAACGGTTTATTACGTCAGCATGAAGCTGAGCAGGTTATGGAAGTATTTACCAAGAATCTCAATGTGAAGGTAATTCACATTGATGCAAGCAGGCAATTCTTGGAGCAATTACAGGGTGTTACTGATCCTGAGAAAAAGCGCCGTATTATAGGTCGGGAATTTGTCGAGGTATTCCAGCGTGAATCAGAAAAAATTACCGATGCCAAATGGTTAGCGCAAGGCACTATTTATCCTGATGTTATTGAATCTGCGGGCAGTCAAACCAAGAAAGCCCATACGATCAAATCTCATCATAATGTAGGCGGTCTCCCTGACACGCTGCACCTTAAATTACTCGAGCCCCTGCGTGAACTATTTAAGGATGAAGTTCGTGAACTAGGTTTAGTACTGGGTCTACCTCATGATATGGTCTTTCGTCACCCCTTTCCTGGACCTGGACTGGGAGTCAGAATTTTAGGGGAAGTAAAACATGAATATGCCGATCTTTTACGCCAGGCAGATGCGATTTTTATCGAGGAACTCAAAGCTTCCGGCTGGTATGAACGAACCTCTCAGGCCTTTGCTGTATTTTTACCGATAAAGTCAGTAGGCGTAATGGGTGATGGTCGGAGCTATGAGTATGTAATCGCATTGCGTGCCATCCAAACTCAGGATTTCATGACCGCTCACTGGGCAGAATTACCTTATACATTGCTAGGCAAGGTTTCTAACCGAATTATTAATGAGGTGCGTGGCATCAATCGGGTTGTATATGATATCTCTGGCAAACCACCTGCGACGATTGAGTGGGAGTGATATCGGGTTTTTTTAGGATTATCACCAGCTATTGCGGGCAGGGTTTGGCGCTGGTCACCGTCGGTGTGCGTGATTGATGTTGCCGAGCTCAATACCCTGGATGACGGCCGTTTGTGCGACTGTGTTGGTGCGGCGGCGATGCTGAGGCCGTAGGCCGAAGCGGGTTCTAACGCGTAAGGGGGAGCAATGATCCTGACCGACAATGAGACCAAAGTCGATCTGTTGAACAACGAAGCCATTGCGACCACGATCATTGGCCTGCTGTATGCGAAACCAGATCACCCGATAACGATTGGCGTGCATGGCGATTGGGGTGCGGGCAAGTCCAGTGTGCTCGAAATGATCGAGGCTGGGTTTGCCGGCAAGGATGAGGTGCTGTGCCTCAAGTTCAACGGATGGCGCTTCCAAGGCTTCGAGGACGCGAAGATCGCCCTGATTGAAGGAATTGTCACTGGCTTGGTCGAGAGGTGTCCGGTGCCAACCAAGGTTGCAGAAGCCGTCAAGGATGTGTTCCATCGCATCAACTGGCTGAAGGTTGCCAAGCGAGCAGGGGGTTTAGCTGTCACGGCCTTCACCGGGATTCCGACACCTGAGCAGGTGGGTGCCATCATCGGCTCGCTCGAAGGGGTGTTGGGAGATCCAGCCAAACTCGCCACAAGGGAGAACCTCTCGGCGGCTATCGACGAGGTAAAAGCCGTACTGAAGCCCAGCGAGACCAAGAACGTACCTGAGGAGGTGGAAGCCTTCCGGAAAGCGTTCGACCAACTCCTGAAAGATGCGGGCATCAAGCAACTCATCGTCTTGATCGATGACCTAGATCGCTGCTTACCTGATACGGCCATCGAGACACTCGAGGCGATTAGACTGTTCGTATTTACCGCTCGAACCGCATTCGTTGTCGCGGCTGACGAAGCTATGATCGAATATGCGGTGCGCAAGCACTTTCCCGATCTGCCCGACAGTACCGGACCGCGGGATTACGCCCGCAACTACCTTGAAAAGCTCATCCAGGTTCCGTTTCGCATCCCAGCCCTGGGGGAGACCGAGACGCGGATCTACGTCACGTTGTTGCTGACTGGCGCCGAAATCGGCGAGGACAACGCGGATTACGCGAAGCTGATCGCCGTGGCGCGGGAGAAGCTGAAACGTCCTTGGACCAGCGGCGGTCTGGACGCCGCGACCGTCAAAGCGGCGCTCGGCAAGCAGGCCGAGAAGGCGAACAACGCGCTCGCACTCAGCGACCAAATCGGTCCCATCCTGGCGAGCGGCGCGAAGGGCAACCCGCGTCAGATCAAACGCTTCCTCAACACACTGCTGTTGCGCGAGCGCACTGCGACCGCACGCGGATTCGGCGACGACATCAAGCTGCCCGTGCTCGCGAAGCTCATGCTCGCGGAACGCTTCATACCAAGGTTGTTCGAGCAAATCGCGTTCGTGGCAGCGGTCCATCCACAGGGATTGTGCGAAGACCTCGAAGCGCTGGAACAGGGTTTGGCGACGGCTGATGGTAAGGAGTCTCAGGCCGGTGAGCGGAAAGGGCAGAAGGCCGCCGATCCGGCACCCGCATCCGACAACGCCGTGTTGGCAGAGTGGAAGTCGCTGGAGACGGTGTGCGACTGGACGCGCCTGTCGCCGAAGCTGTCGGGGCTCGATCTGCGACCCTACTTGTTCGTGACGAAGGACAAGAAGGACTACTTCGGCCCGGTGTCGGTGCTGGGTCACCTAGCCGGTGTGGTGGAAAAGCTGTTCGGCGGCAAGATGACCGTCCAAGGCTATGAAGCCGAGTTGAAGCAGCTCGTCCAGCCCGAAGCGGAAAAAGTATTCGAGGCCGTGCGGACCAAGATCATCAGCACGGGCACCTTCGACACTAAGCCGGCGGGTGTCGAAGGCCTCGTAGTCCTCGTGAAGGCGCAGCCCGGCCTGCAGAGCCGGTTGATGGACTTCTTGGAGGCACTGCCGAGCTGCAAGTGCGGTCCCTGGGCTGTTAGTGGCTGGCAGGGGGTCATCAAAGATACCGAATGCGCCGCTCGCCTGACAAAGCTGCTGGGAGATTGGAGCAAAGTGACCAATAACCCTGGCCTCAAGGCAAGCGCCGAAGCGGCTCTCAAGGACGTGAAGGGAGGACGTTGATGGGAACCTCGACGGCTTACGGCGGTCCTGGCGGCGGAACACCGCTTGTTCCGTCATGGCTGGGCGGGGCCGATGACGGTGACGCTTCTCCTGCCTCTGCGGATACGGGCGCAGGGCCGGACGGCCAGCCTCCTGCGGATGGCGCTGCGCCGCCGGTGCCGACGAACCGTCCGCCCATTCCTAAAACAGCGGACCCGCAACGCTTTTCAGGCGCGCGCAACAGCTTCACGCGATTCGCCGGTTCTGGCGGCAGCGACCGGTCCAGCCTGGGCCGTGCCATCTCAAGATACGTCTCCAGATCTGCCGGCGGCGCGCGCCAGGCTGCCCAACGCATGGGCGCCTCTCGCGGAGCCGGCGCGCGGTTTTTCGGCTTTCTGGCCGACGCGCAAGCGAGGGGCGTGCGCGAGGCGTTGCGCACGCTGGACTTGGAATCTTTGGCCGGTCGTCCGATCGCCGAGATTTTTGTGGGCTTGGCCGACTACATTTGCCCGGGCGCAGGTACTGTTGATGAAGGCATCGCCCGCGAGGCATACATCGAGACTATCATTGAGCTGGCAAGCGAAGGGCTCACCGATCTGATCACCTTTACGCCGGATCAGATGCAGACGGTCTTCGAACTGTACGCCACTCACGCGATCGAAGCGCGGATATGCAATGACATCGGTACTAAGGCAGTCACCATGCCGGCAGATGCCCAAGCTGCGTACCGCGTTGAACAGCAGTTGCGCGACTTTATCCGTGGCGGGGTGAGCGATGCGCTGACGAGGGCCCGGACGGAGTCACCGAACCTCGCGCCCGAGCGTATTCAAAGCTTCGTGGACGCTGTGTACGAGTCGACATTTGCGATCTTGCAGATCCTGGGGGATGCGGAGGCCAACCAATGAAGCGACAACTCCTGGCGGGCCGCTTCGGCCCTGACGACCGCTTCGATGTTGCGGCTGGCGCCGATGAACAGAGGACTTACTTGCAACTCGTCGCTGGCGAGAAGTCCTTGAATCATGGCATCGGTGGAGCGCTGACCAGCCTGAAGAAGATCGGCGTGTTCCCCTCGGAGATTGGCATCGACCTGCTGGTGCTTGCTGCTCATGTCCATGCGGCGGACACACGCCTTTCTCGCGCCGAGCAGTCGCAGGACTCGTGGACGCGCGAGATACGCCTGGTCGTTCCGGTCAGCGACTCGGCTCGCTGGGAGGCTGCAGCGCCGACGCTGAAAAAATCGCTGGACTTCTTGACGGGCGATCGCTGGACGATCGGGTTCAGGGCGCGTCCGGCACGGTTCGCGACGATCGCCCAGGAAGCGCTTCCAAGCCTGATTGCTCCATCTTTCGATTTCCTCAGCCTGTTCTCAGGGGGACTGGACAGTCTGATCGGCGCCATAAACCTGCTGGAAGAGGGCGCCACGCCGTTGTTGGTTAGCCATTTTGGCGAAGGCGCGACCAGCGACGCGCAGGGCAAGTTGTTCGCGGGTTTGAAGAAGCACTTCGATAAGTCGTCCTTTGAGCGGCTGCGTGTCGGCATGACCTTCAAGAAAGGCCTTGTAGAACGCGTCGGTTCGGAGAACAGCACGCGCGGCAGGTCATTCCTGTTCTTTGCGCTCGGGGTGTTCGCCGGTACTGGGCTGGGGCGCCGCTTCATCCTGCGCGTCCCTGAGAACGGATTCATCGCTCTGAATGTTCCCTTGGACCCTCTGCGGTTGGGTTCCAACAGCACCCGCACGACGCATCCGTACTACATAGCAAGGTGGAACGACCTGCTCGGTGCACTCGGCATAGACGGCGAAATTCAGAATCCCTACTGGAACAAGACGAAGGGCGAGATGGCCGCAGGCTGCCGAAACCTTGCGCTGTTGAAGAAGTTGGCGACGGACTCGTTGTCGTGCTCATCCCCGACCAAGGGCCGATGGCAGGGACTCGGCATCGAGCACTGCGGATATTGCTTGCCATGCCTGATTCGCCGCGCTGCGCTGGTGGCGGCTTGGGGGATTGGAAACGATGCGACGATATACACCGTGCCAGACCTCCGCGCACAGCCATTGGACACGCGTGAATCGACGGGAAAGCAGGTCAGATCTTTCCAGTATGCGATCGAGCGTCTGCGCGGGAAACCGCAGCTTGCAAACCTTCTGATCCACAAGCCGGGCTCCCTCGCCGACGAAGTCGCACACCTCGATGAACTCGCCGATGTCTACCGGCGTGGCCTTGGTGAAGTTGCGCACCTGATCGATGGCGTCGAGGCGAGACCGAGTTGACGAGGAGGCGAGCATGATTGCCACAGCCGGTCTTGTGGACCTCCACTGCCACCTCGATCTCTATCCCGATTTCCCGGCTGCGGTGCAGCAGGCCGAGGAGGCTGGCGTATTCACGCTGGCGGTGACGACAACGCCGCAGGCATGGCCCCGGAACCACGAGCTGGCACAGCGTACGAAGCATGTGCGGGCGGCGCTGGGACTGCATCCGCAGTTGGTTGCCGAGCGGGAGTGTGAACTTGATCTGTGGGATCGTTATCTGCCCGAGGCGCGCTACATCGGTGAAGTTGGCCTTGACGCTGGCCCACGTTTTTTCAAGTCATTGGAAGCTCAGAAGCGGGTATTTCAGCATGTCCTGCAGCGCTGCGCTGAAGCAGGCGATAAGATCATCACGGTCCACAGCGTTAGGTCGGTAAAAGCAGTTCTGGATCACCTTGAAGCTTTCCTACCCTCCGACAAGGGCAAGATCGTTCTCCACTGGTTCACGGGAACGAGGAGCGAGGCCAAGCGAGCCCTGGAATTGGGCTGTTACTTTTCGATCAATACAGCCATGTTGAATAACGAGCGGCATGCGTTGATGGTTCAGGCGATTCCATTAGACAGGTTGCTTACAGAGACGGACGGACCGTTCACGCGAACGGACGACAGACACTCGAAACCGTCCGATGTTGCATTGGTTGTCGAGGAACTTGGTCAGTTGCATCAAGTGTCGGCTGAGCAAATCGCCACCACTGTTCGCGACAACCTACGGAGCTTGGTGAGTGGACAGGGATGACTGTTTTCTTAAGAGGTGGTTGCTCGCTACGTTAGGCTATCAGAAGATCTGGAAAGAGTGAGTATGCTGGGCTCAACTTCGATATGCATGACTGCGATTACTATGGTATCGCTGTCGTCGCCCCGCAAATCGCTCTATCGCCAGCGCCAGTCAAAGCTCTGCGTGGCTGACGGTAAAAGCGACGGTAAGGCCCCATGTCGATCACAGCCATCCTCTTTAACCATGCGGGTTGGGACGGCCTATTGATGAATGGGAGTAATTCCATTTCCAAATCGAATATAACTGACGCAAGAGCGAGCCGCAGACAGTATAAGTAATACGGCAAAGAGAAGCCGACAAAGTCAGATTTGATTTAGAAATAGAATAAGAAAAAAATTACAATTTTATTTTGATAACTGATACCACTTGCTTGATTTTATTGAGACTAATAATTTCATTTTTTGAGCTTTTCTTTTAAGCGTATTCTTCTTTTTTCTTTTGGATCAAGCAGAAGAGGGCGATAGATTTCTACTCGATCGCCATTTTGTAAAATAGTCCCTGGTTGGGTGAGTTTACTGAAAATACCCATTTTTTGCTTTTCCAAATCAATTTCTGTAAATATCTCTCTTATTCCAGATAAGGTAATGGCCTGTTCGATCGTTGTGCCGCTGGGAACATGAAAACGTTTAAGAAACTGACATTGTGGAAGTGCATATGCCACTTCTACCTCGATATGTTCAGTCGCGTGATCCATAAATTGCTTCAGCGCGTTCTACGAAAGCTTCTACTAAACTATTAGCAATAACATAAAACACGGGTCCTACCAGTTTCTCTAACAGCTTGTGAGAGAATGTATAATGCAGGTGAAATTCTATTTTGCAAGCATTCTCCGATAAAGGAATAAAGCGCCATAGGCCATCCAGATGCTCAAACGGTCCATCTAATAAATTCATTTTGATCTGCCCAGGAGTCATGTCGGTCGGTCCTGGTGGTTGACGTTTATTTTCTGTGGTAAAGCTATGCTTGATGTGATGATAATTAATATGGACGGTTGCATGCGCAATTTCGTCACTTTGAAGCTTAACCGATGCGCCATCACACCAAGGCAGAAATTTTGGATAATTTTCAACGGTGTCAACCAAGTTAAACATTTGGCACGCTGAGTAGCCAACTAGTACTGATTTTTCTATTTCTGCCATAAGATTGTTAACCTTTTGTTTTCATCTGAGCCGAAGCTGGAAAAACTGATAAACTAATATAAAAATTTTAGAGTTATTGCCTTTATTCCTGTCATATTTCCAGATGAGTATTGCTCAAAATAAAAAAGCGTTCCATGATTATTTTATCGAGGAAAAATACGAAGCAGGTATTGTACTGGAAGGTTGGGAAGTCAAAGCGATTCGTGCGGGACGAATTCAATTAAAAGAAGCCTATGTTATCATTCGCAATGGTGAATTATATCTTATTGGTAGTCACGTGAGTCCTTTGCCTACAGCTTCAACCCACATTAATCCTGATCCAGTACGTACGCGCAAACTACTACTCCATGCAGAGGAGATAGGACGACTAATTGGTAAAGTTGAGCGTGCTGGATACACACTGGTACCTCTCGATATGCATTATAAAGCAGGTAGAATTAAAGTTGAAATAGGTCTTGCCAAAGGTAAAAAACAATACGATAAACGGGAAACTGAGAAACGTAAAGAATGGGAGCGTGCAAAACAACGTTTGCTACGCGCCCGCTAATATTTTTCTTTGTTCTATCTAGCACACACTGAATTTAAACAATTTTTGATTTAGTCATTATGCAAAAACCCATTGCGATTTGGTTATTTATTTGTTGCGCTCTTATATTTGCCATGGTAGTTGTTGGAGGTGTGACTCGTCTCACCGGTTCGGGATTGTCCATTGTCGAGTGGCAACCTCTCATTGGCGCGATTCCACCACTTAACCAGGAAGACTGGGCAGTACTTTTTGAAAAATATCGCCAAATCCCGCAATACGAAGAAGTTAATAAGGGGATGACATTGGAAGAATTCAAGGGAATCTTCTGGTGGGAATATTTTCATCGCTTATTAGGGCGTGCTATAGGGCTAGTGTATTTTGTTCCTTTTATTTATTTTGTTATCCGTAAGCAAGTTGATCGTATACTCGGTCTCAAATTACTGGGTATTTTTGTATTAGGTGGCCTGCAAGGCCTAATGGGCTGGTATATGGTGATGAGCGGTTTAGTGAATAATATTTATGTCAGCCAATATCGTCTAACCGCTCACTTGGGGCTTGCCTTCATTATTTATGCAGCCATGTTCTGGGTAGCAACAGGGTTATTGTCATCTGGGGAAAATCGCCAGAATAATGGGGTAGGATTGCATGGTTTGCGTCGATTTTCTTTTTTAATTACAACGCTTATATTTATTATGGTATTGTCAGGTGGTCTCGTTGCTGGGATTCATGCTGGCTTAGCTTACAATACCTTCCCTCTAATGAACGGTTTCTTAATTCCACCAGACTTATTCGTATTGGAACCATGGTATCGTAATTTCTTTGAGAACATGACAACTGTGCAGTTTGATCATCGCATGATCGCATGGTTATTAGCATTTCTTGTGCCTATTTTCTGGTTTAAAGCAAGAAAATACTCACTTTCCTGCTCTCAACAATTGGCATGTCATCTTTTTTTGATGGTGTTGATAATACAAATTAGCTTAGGAATTACCACGTTATTATTAGTCGTGCCATTACCTTTAGCTGCAGCTCATCAGGCGGGTGCTATACTATTGTTTACTGCGGCACTCTGGGTTAATCGTAAATTGTCTTAGATTATCTGATTCAGGTGATTGGGCTTCGATATATCAAGGAATAATGAACATACTAAAAAATCTGATAATAGAAAAATAAGCCCAGGAGAACTGTAAAGCTATTGTGATGATTTTAAATATAATTGCTGGTGATCGATGCTGCAAAAATATTTTTTATTTGCAGTAATACTTTCACTTCTTGGAATATGTAAGCCACAATGTGCGCAACAAACCATATCTTCGATTTCATTTTTTGATTTCGTAGATTGCTTTTTTGCTCGTTGAAGATTTCTAAGGCCCCAATAAATTAAAAGTACAACAATAATCAAGATTACCCATTTAGCTATCACAATCTATCCTTACATATAAAGATATGTTGATTTCAACTATCACAAATTTTAATTATATTAAATTAAATTAGAAACTTTATGCCGAGCAGACTGCAGGATGTAAAATTAGTTTACTAACTCAGGCAAAATTATGTAAAAAAGATTGGTTCATAATCAATTAGACGATTTGACGACTATCACTATTTATGATTCATCGATTTTTAAGGGAGGAAGAAGTAAGAATTGTGAGGAGGTGTTAAAAATGAATGGGGCAACTGCGGTGCCTGAAAATGGAACTGCTTGTATAAAATGTACTCAACGCTAAGCGTAAATTGGGGCTTTTTTATTTGTCGTGATTTCCTATTCCTTTATAGCCGATATCATGCCTCATCTGGCATCCTTTAAAATGAATTTTGCTTGCGATATCGTAAGCACGTTGATGAGCCAGTTTGATATTTTCACCTAACGCAGTTACGCACAGTATGCGTCCTCCAGCTGTTAAGATTTCATTCTTACCTTGATTACCAAACACAGTACCTGAATGAAATATATGAAAATCATCTGTAGATGATTGATTGATCATTATTTCAGCTAAACCAGTGATCGCATCATTTTTTCGTGGTTCACCTGGATACCCTTCGGCAGCCATAACAACACCCAATGCTGCACGCCGATCCCATTCAATTTCAACCTTGTCCAGTGTTCTATTCATTGCGTGTTCCAGTAATATAGTGAGATCACTTTTCAATCGCAGCATAATAGGTTGTGTTTCTGGATCACCCAAACGACAGTTAAATTCCAGCACCTTAACTTCTCCCTTTGGAGTAATCATTAATCCAGCATAAAGAAATCCGGTGTAGAGCTCGCCATCACGTGCCATCCCTTGTATGGTCGGTGTGATAATTTCACGCATAATCTTAGCATGTAGCGTGGGGGATACTATTTGAGCAGGTGAATAAGCGCCCATGCCGCCTGTATTTGGCCCTTTATCGTTATCTAGCAAACGTTTGTGATCCTGACTGGTAGCAAGAGGTAACACATTTCGACCATCCGACATAACAATAAAGCTGGCTTCTTCCCCCTCAAGATAATCTTCAATTAGGATTCGAGCGCCTGCTTCACCCAATTTATTTTCTATCAACATAGTATCAATTGCTTCATGGGCGTCTGCGAGTGTCATTGCAATTACAACACCTTTTCCTGCTGCCAGACCATCCGCTTTGATTACAATTGGGCCTTCTTTCTGTTCAATATAATGATGCGCTTCAGATGGGTTGTCAAAGCTTGCAGATGCAGCGGTTGGAATACCGTGGCGTTGCATGAACGCTTTAGCAAAGGTCTTTGATGCTTCTAGTTGCGCAGCCTTTTTAGTTGGCCCAAAGATTTTAAGACCTGCAGCATCGAAAACATCGACAATACCATCAGCTAAAGGAGATTCGGGGCCAACGACAGTTAATGCAATTTTTTCTTTCTGAGCAAATGCCACAAGATCGGATATTGCAGTGAAAGGAATATTCTCTAGTCCTGGTTCGAGTGCAGTACCTGCATTGCCTGGTGCGACATAAACTTTGCGGATACGTGAAGATTGACTCAATTTCCAGGCCAATGCATGCTCTCTACCGCCGCTTCCGATTACGAGTAAATTCATATTCTAAGAAATAGCAACTTAATGAATATTAAAAAATTGGGAAAAAGTAAGGGGGGGTTTGAGGTGTAATTTTAGGATATTCCCATTTAGTGCCTGAAATGCCGCACCCCTGTACAGATCATCACGATACCGTGTTCATCAGCTGCTTGAATTACTTCTTCATCTCGAATACTGCCCCCTGGTTGAATAACGGCTCTAGCACCTGCCTGAACGACAACATCCAATCCATCTCGGAAAGGAAAAAAGGCATCTGAGGCAACAACAGAATCAACTAAACTCAGCCCAGCTTGACTAGCTTTAATTGAAGCGATGCGGGCGCTATCTATTCGACTCATTTGGCCTGCGCCAATACCTAGTGTTTGCCCTTGGGCACAAAATACGATGGCATTAGATTTGACAAATTTTGCGACACGCCAGGCAAATAGGCAATCTTCAATTTGTTGTCGTGTCGGCTGGGCTTTGGAAACTACTTTTAACTGATTTTCTGTGATATTAAGGCTATCCGGTGTCTGTACCAATAATCCCCCGCCTACCCGTTTTAATTCATAGCGGTTGGGCTGTATCTGTAATGGTACCGTTAGTACACGCACATTAGGCTTTTGATTTAGGATACTGCTAGCTTCAAGTGAAATTTCAGGTGCAATAATGACTTCTACAAACTGCTGCGAAATTGCCTTGGCTAATTCAACATCGACGGAGCGGTTAAAGGCAATAATACCTCCAAATGCGGAGGTTGGATCAGTTGCAAAGGCTAGTTTATAAGCGGCGAGGGGAGTATCAGCAATGGCAACTCCGCATGGATTGGCATGTTTGACAATGACACAAGCAGGATGATCAAAGGTTTTTACACATTCCCAAGCTGCATCTGTATCCGCAATATTGTTATAAGATAATTCTTTACCTTGTAACTGTGTATAGTTTGCCAGACTTCCAGGTAGATTTATAGCATCACGATAAAAAGCAGCTTCCTGGTGCGGGTTTTCACCATAGCGCAAAGATTGAATGATACTGAAATTAAGATTGAGACAATCTGGAAATAACCGTCGTTGTTTATTGGAGTCAATTGATGTGAGGTAGTTACTGATAGCGCTATCATAATGAGCAGTATGTGAAAAGGCCTTTTGTGCAAACTGAAAACGGCGCGTTAATGCTACTGCACCATTACCTGATTCGATTTCAGCCAATAAAACTGGGTAATCCTCCGGATCAGTAATGACTGTAACATGCTGATAATTTTTTGCAGCTGCTCGAATTAAGGTGGGTCCACCGATATCAATATTTTCAATTGCTTCATCAAGCGTACAGTCAGCGCGTGCGATAGTCTCAACAAATGGGTATAAATTGACAATAACTAATTCAATAGGAGGTATTCCAGCTCTTTGTATGGCTTGCTGATGCTCGGGCAGATCCATTCTAGCCAAAATACCAGCGTGAATTTTAGGATGTAGTGTTTTTACTCGCCCATCAAGCATTTCAGGAAAATTTGTGTACTCACTAACTTCTGTCACAGCTATGCCTGCTTCTTGCAGTAACTTAGCAGTGCCTCCAGAAGAAATAATATTGATTCCAAATTGATGTAGTTTCTTAGCCAGCTCAACAATGCCTGTTTTATTTGAAACGCTGATTAACGCTTGTTTTATTATCATTTCACAAAATTTATTTGATTCGGTGTTTAGCTAATTTATTACGGAGTGTATTTCGATTGATACCAAGGAGCTCCGCTGCTTTTGTTTGATTTCCTTCAGCATAATTCATAGCCAATTCAAATAATGGCTTTTCCACGCTCCGGATGACCATTTCATAGATTGAACAAGGTCTCTCCCCATCCAAATCCTTGAGATAGATTTCAATTGATTTACGTATACAGCAGGCAATTTCATTTTCATTGAAGGTACTCATACACCCGTTATTACCTCATCCTCGATATAAGTGAGTCTTTGTCCATAATTAGCAAGTTGATAGAAAAAAGTATTAGTTGCTGCTAGTTGCTCATCCGTTGTTTGTAACTGATTCATGGTGTGTCGAAAGGCAGCAGAACCGATAAGCCCTTTGGTATACCAGGATATATGTTTACGGGCGATACGTACGCCCGAATATTCTCCATAAAAATTGTAAAGATCATGGAGATGACTAATCAGCACCTGGTGAATTTCGGCAACTTCTGGCGGTGGCAGGTATTTACCCGTCCTAAAATAATAATCGATTTCTCGAAAAATCCATGGCCTTCCTTGCGCAGCACGACCGATCATGACAGCATCTGCACCGGTATAATCAATCACCTGTTTAGCTTTCTCTGGTGTCGTGATATCACCGTTGGCAATAATCGGTATCTTCTTAGTAGAAGCTTTTACTTCTGCTATGGTGTCATATTCAGCCTCACCCCGATAAGCACAAGCACGTGTACGGCCATGAATAGCCAATGCTTGTATTCCAGCATTTTCGGCAATACGCGCTACGGTCACAGCATTTTTATGTTGTGTGTCCCAGCCAGTACGTATTTTTAAGGTTACTGGAATATCAACAGCATGGGTAACGGCATCAAGAATTTTTCCAACCAATGTTTCATTCTGCAATAATGCAGAACCTGCCATGACATTACAGATTTTCTTGGCAGGACAACCCATGTTGATATCGATGATCTGCGCGCCTTGATCAACATTGTAGCGGGCTGCATCAGCCATCATTTTAGGGTCAGCTCCAGCAATCTGTACAGAAATAGGCGCCACTTCACCCTCATGGCTCGCGCGTCGGCGAGTTTTTTCTGATCCCCATAATAGAGAATTGCTTGATACCATTTCCGATACTGCCATGCCAGCACCCATGTGCTTACAAAGCTGCCGAAAAGGACGATCTGTCACGCCAGCCATTGGTGCAACAATCAGCTTGTTCTTGAGAGCATAAGGACCAATTTGCATGGTGTGACTCAAATTCGATACAGGAATAATTAGAAATTAATACTAATTCTGCTAGCTTTTTTAAAAGCAAAAGATTGAAAAACAGCAGGTCATAATATTATCCGACAAATTAGCCTCTTGCGCCAAATATCATGCGCCGTGCGACAAAACGTTTTAGGGGTGGTAAACAATCCAATACACTCAGCCCCATACCACAGAAAGTCTGTAAGAGAGGGAGATCGCTTACAAATATTTTTGCTAGAGAATGGGTAAATAATTTTCCTGCATCTCTATCTACCTGACGCTTATTAGCATACGTTCTGAGCATTCGGGATGATCCTATTTCAGAAGTTAGCGCTGAAGACTGAACAATTTCATTAGCCAACTCCCAAGCATCACGTAACCCCAGATTAAAGCCTTGCCCAGCAACTGGATGCAGAGTTTGAGCAGCATTACCCACAAGAGCTATTCTTAAAGCTATGGTAGGTGAAGCATACGTGAGTGCGAGAGGAAATCCTGAGCGTTTTCCAGTGCTAATAAATTCTCCTAATCGATCGCCAAAATGGTGATGGAGCTGAGTAAGGAAAGTGTTGTCATCTAAACTCAGTATTGCCTCAGCTGTTGCAAATGGAACAGTCCATACCAGTGCAAAACCGTCGCCTGATGGAAGTAAAGCTATTGGTCCCTCCGAGGTGAAGCGTTCATACGCTATTCCGTTTTGAGGAACAGATGTCTGGATATTAGCAACGATCGCCCACTGGTGATATTTATGTGTGTGGTAATTAATACCTTCAATTTGTGTCGCTAGACGTCCCCCATCCGCTAACACGAGCAGCTTTGCAATGGCTTGCTTATTTTCTCCAGCGTGTTGGTATTCGACCTGCGCTTGCTTGGGAGTCGTTTTTATTGTTGTTACCGTTGCACCAACTCGATAATTTGCGCTATGGATTTGCAGCAGTTGATGCATAGATCGATACAAATCATAGTAATTCACCACATATCCTAATGTCGGTACGCCCGCATCTTTTGAAGTCAATACCGTGCGGCCAAAGTGATCGCGATTGGAAATATGTATAGTCGTGATGGGAGTTATTTGTGGTAATGTTGACCAGACACCTAATCTTTGCAAAATCAGATGACTTCCATAAGAAAGTGCTAATGGGCGAGGATCCTTAACTTGTTCAGGTAGTCCTTGAGCCTCCAGCAGCAAACTTGATATCTCCCTTTCATGCAAGCTAATGGCTAGCGCCATGCCAACCGGTCCGCCACCTACGATGATAACGTCAAAGTGATCAGTAACCATGGATATAGCAAATTAAGAGAGATTTCATAAGTAATTATTTTGGAGTAGCGCTTGCAGAACAATTTAGTGCTTTATTTATAATCTAATTTTAAGCTAAACCTGCGAGGATAACACAGGTAATAAATAGAGAGAAATAACTTGTATTGAGTGGTTGAAATAAACCAATTGACAGTTGTAGTTTTTTTATATGGCTTGTCACTAATTTTGGTGACAAGTGTAAAACATGGGTCACTCATCACGATGGATTATTGAAGCTAGCCATCATGTAAGCTTTTTAAAAAACAAATAATTTTCCAGCAAACAGCAAGATTATTTATTTTCTTCAATACTTTTTAGACCTGCCTCTGCACAGACTTCGTCACGATGTTCACCCGGTGCACCGCCCACACCAATTCCCCCAACTACTTCACCGTTGATTTTGATTGGTAAACCACCACCTAATAGAAGAATATTATTGGCCATATGATGCAAGCCTTGTAATTCGGGATCCTTGGCAGCAATCTGTGCTATTTTCAGCGTTGATAATTTCAGGCTAGCAGAAGTATAAGCCTTGCGAAAACTGCTTTCAATAGTATGTGCACCAGCACCATCCATTCTTACTTGTGCTCGTATTACACCACTTTGATCAACAACTGCTACGGAAACTTGAAAACCATTTTGCTCACATTGTTGTACCGCTGCTGCTACTATTTTATTTGCTAATGATAAAGGTAAGAAAGGTTTTTGTATTTGGGTTGCATGTGTAGTAATAGAAAATACGCTAAACAGCAATAAAAATAACAATGATAAATTTATTTTATACATAGTATTTTCAAGAAGATTTTTATTTAATTATAAATATCGTAAAGTTTAAAACTTGAAAGCATTAAAAATTTGTTTATATATTAATAAGTTATTATCAGAACGATAATATCGATATTGGTGGCATTGTACCATTGGATATTAAGAAAATTTATCTGATGGATCAAGTAAGATAGTCTCTTATCCCAAATGTATTTTTGTCGAGTTATATCAATCTCGGGTCAGTATAATTTTTAAATTATTTTTATCCGTTTTGTATCCTTTTTGCTTAGGAGATGATTATGCAGAAGCTGCTATTTTACCTGATAATGCTCTATATGCTGGCTCTAAGTGGCTGCGGATACAATACGTTGCAATCAATGGATGAACAGGTTAAAGCAAGTTGGTCTGAGGTAATCAATCAATATCAGCGTCGGGCGGATCTGATCCCAAATTTGGTCAATACGGTAAAAGGTTATGCTGCCCAGGAAAAAGAGGTGTTGCTGGGTGTGACCAATGCTCGCTCGAAAGTGAGTGGTATCCAAGCTACACCGGAATTGATCGAGAATCCTGAAGCCTTTGCAAAATTTCAGAGTGCTCAGGCAGAATTATCGAGTGCGCTCGCACGTTTACTGGTTGTGGTAGAGAACTATCCGCAACTCAAATCTAATGTTAATTTCCGTGACTTGCAGGCACAATTGGAAGGCACGGAGAATCGCATAACTGTAGCTCGTAATCGTTATATTAAGGCAGTTCAGGAATACAACGTGACCGTGCGTTCGTTTCCGAGCAACCTAACAGCAATGCTATTTGATTTTCAGGTAAAACCCAATTTTATGGTTGAAAATGAAAAAGAAATCTCCATTGCACCAAAGGTTGATTTTAATGTACCTGCGCAAGCCAAGTAGTAAGAGCATTATTAAGTTTCTTAAATCACAGCAAGACAAGATAACATGATATTTCACGGAATGACTGGAGTCAGTGCTAAGTTACTGATGATGGTCATATTGTGTATTTTCGCTACGCTTTCTTTGGCCGAAGTAGCGATCCCCCCACTTAAAACTCGCGTAACCGATTTAACCCACACGCTATCAAAGAGTGAAATTGCTCAACTGGAGCAAAAGTTGGCAGATTATGAAATTAAAAAAGGGGTTCAAGTGGCCATATTGATCGTACCAACGACACAACCCGAAACTATCGAACAATACTCGATGCGTGTGGTTGAGGCCTGGAAGCTTGGGCGCAAAGGAGTGGATGATGCTGTCCTTCTTCTTGTTGCCAAAAATGATAGAGCGCTGCGAATCGAAGTGGGCTATGGATTGGAAGGTGTGTTACCAGATGCTGTAGCAAAGCGAATTATCGATGAGATCATCGTACCAGCGTTTAGGGAAGAAGATTTTGCCAGCGGGCTCCGGGCAGGTATTGAACATATTTTAAAAATCATCGAGGGTGAACCGCTGCCTTCACCTGCTATCAGGCGTGACACAGACGTATCAAGTGGTCCAAGTATTATTCTGGATAACATTATTCCTATTTTGCTGCTATTTCTCGTACTTGGCAGAATATTGCAGGTTATGTTTGGGCGCCTGATTGGTGCTACCGTAGCAGGAACTATTGCTGGTTCAATCGTATGGTTGATTTTTTCCTCGTTGGCAATCGCTATTTTTATTGCAATTGT
This sequence comes from Nitrosomonas sp. Is37, assembly GCF_033063275.1. Classification (NCBI taxonomy): domain Bacteria; kingdom Pseudomonadati; phylum Pseudomonadota; class Betaproteobacteria; order Nitrosomonadales; family Nitrosomonadaceae; genus Nitrosomonas; species Nitrosomonas sp. Is37. Next base: position 24,798 of record NZ_JAWJYP010000012.1, read on the forward strand.
TATTTTTATTATCAGCTTATTTGAGAGCACAAATCGAGGTGTTTACCGCAGCGGACGCAGTAGCTGGCCCGGCGGTGGCAGTTTTGGAGGAGGCGGATTCCGCGGGGGAGGTGGCAGTTTTGGTGGTGGTGGTGCTTCGGGGAGATGGTAAATGAATTTTCTGCGGATAATCAGACATCTTTTTATGGGTCAAATGACAATAAAGCGCGCACTTCCTGCTGCTTCATTAGCAAGGATTGAACAAGCTATCAAACAGTCTGAGATGAATCATGATGGTGAAATTCTGTTTGCGGTAGAAGCTTCACTAAATTTGGTATCTCTGCTGAAAAAACAATCTGCACGAGAGAGAGCGATAGATATTTTTTCATTGCTGCGGGTGTGGGACACACCGCATAACAATGGTGTGTTGATTTATTTATTACTTGCTGATCATGATATAGAGATTGTAGCTGATCGCGGGATAGACGCTAAAGTGAATAACAAAGAGTGGGAAAAGATTTGTCAGGAGATGGAAGCAGCTTTCCGAAAAGGACGATTTGAAAAAGGTGTGCTGGCTGCAATAAACACAATTGATTATCAATTGAAAAAATATTTTTCCCGAGCATCAGAAAGAGGAGAAGGAGGAGAAAATGCACTCCCGGATAGACCGGTTGTTTTATAGTAATAGTGCTGCTCTCACTAAGAAATCAAGCAGATAACATTTTCCTAGCCATAAATAAAATACGCGAAAATGATGCTGTGTGATTTCAAATATTTCTTTATGAGAAAAGCTTAGCAAAATCTCGAATGGATAATGAGAGCCTCCATTTCCAGATTTTACTAAGCTTTTCTATATGCTCGAATAAGAGTAAGACGCTTACTCAAGCTAATTAATGGATTATTGATGCTGGAGTTGAGGGAGGGGGATGCTGATTCTGCGCTCAGAATAATTGATGTAATTTTCTGAAATATTAAGATTAATCAGTTTTTAAATATTAATTATTAGATTCTGACTGATTTCCAATATCTGGATTTCCAATAATTATTATCTAATCTGGATATCGTTACCCCTCTAGATCTAGAAGCATGAATAAATTTTCTATTTTCAAGATAAATACCTACATGATTTAATCTTTTACTAGTTCTGAAAAAAATCAAATCACCTGATTTTAGATCATTTTTACTTATTATTTTTCCTAATCTTGATTGTTGGGATGCTGTTCTTGGTAATTCTTTACCTAATCCTTTTTTATAAACAACATGAACAAGCCCTGAGCAATCAATTCCGTCTTGACTTAAACCTCCAAGCCGGTAGCGGACACCTTGCCACTTTCTATAGTTTTCATATAAAATATTTTTTATAGAATGTGAACTTGTTTTATCATCATTTTGGATATTAGGTTGTTCACTAAAATTTGTTTCCTTTTTCCCTATTGATCCACAACCAGTTATTAGACATGCGTAAATAAATAAAATGACAATGTTCTTAGTAGACATGCTTTTAATTTATGCTTACATGATAAATCAATATAAAGTATATCAAGGATATGATATAAATGTAAAGCATTGTTTATATTAAAATTTCATAAAACTTTTTTTATCTAAAAATTTGCACGAATAGATTAGTTCTAGAGTTTAAATACTTTTTGCATAATGATATATAATAAAAAAAGCTATATTTCTATTTTAATCTTTTGATTTGATTAAGAACTAAGTGAGTTAAATAAGGGAATATTAGAATTTGATGCAGATGACATAAAATGATAATACTATGTAGTATTTATCTGCAATGGAGGAGGAGAAATATAATTTTTTGGGAAATTGCTTGGCTACTTTGTAAGATGTTGCATGGATGGGTTGGCAGCCACAAAAAGCAATCATGTGATTGCGTAAAATAAAAAAATAGTAACTTTGAGCTCTTTGGGGAGCTAGTAGAAAGAAATCTTCGCTTTGACGGAGTAATCTTTATTTCTTCTCATTATTGTTGGATTGTTTCAATCTCATGGTTTAATTGCTGAAGCATTAAGAGAGGGTTGGGGGATTGAGTAATTGGTCTGCCAATTACCAAATAATCAGCACCACTTTGTATAGCCTCTTGGGGTGTTGCTACGCGTGTCTGATCATTTTTATTACAATTGAGAGGACGAATCCCTGGCGTTACTAAGCAAAAATCTTTTGGAATGATTTTACGAAGTTGTGGTGCTTCCATGGCTGAGCAAACTACACCATCAAGACTGCAATCGCTAGCAAGTAAAGCAAGGCGCTGCACAATATTGATTGGCTCTTCATTCAAGCCTATTTCATGGAGATCACTTTTATTTAAACTAGTAAGTAGAGTTACCGCGATTAGTTTTGTTTTTTTTGTGGAGAGTGCTTCTTGAGCAGCAATAAGCATTTTTCTCCCTCCCAACGCGTGAACATTAACCATCCACACGCCCAGATCTGACGCAGCTCTACAAGCGCTAGCTACAGTATTCGGGATATCATGATATTTTAAATCAAGAAAAATATCAAAACCGTAGCCCATCAATTGTTCTATTAATTGTGGGCCACCAATAGTGAAAAGTTCTTTACCAACTTTTATTCTGCATAAATTCTTATCCAATTTACATGTAAATTCAAGTGCCTGTTTTTTATTAGAGAAATCAAGAGCAACAATAATGCGCGGATTATTCATGCAATAATATTATAATTTTTTTCTTAATCTTTTGATAAAACAAATAAAATATCCAAAAGCAATACCTGATGCAAAAAAAGTCAATAAAACTACTATTATCGGAACCTGCCATTCAAAATCAAAATAATAATTAATAGTTATTATTTCAGTATTTTTTGCAGCAAAGCTAAATAGGAATAAAAAAAGTATTATGTTTAGGAACCAAATAAAAAAATACATAAACTTTACATTATATAAAATATAAAGATGCTCTTCCCGACCAATAATTGTTATCAGATCAAAAAGAGCATCCTTTCCATTTTGAATGGATTAATTACGCTTCATCTTTTGTTTGAAAATCAACGCGTTCACGCATTTTTTTTCCTGCTTTAAAATGCGGAACGTATTTTTCAGGTACATGAACCTTTTCTCCAGACTTTGGATTACGGCCAATACGGGCTGGTCTGTAATTTAAATCAAAACTGCCAAATCCACGAATTTCGATACGCTCTCCTCTAGAGAGACTACTAGCCATCGCATCAAGTATCATTTTGACGGCTAATTCAGTATCTTTTGCCAAGAGCTGGGGGTATCGAGCAGCAAGCTTGGAAATCAATTCAGATTTCGTCATCGATGTCCTTTATTGTTCTTCAGAGTTTTTGCTATCCATTTTAGCTTTGAGCAATGCTCCTAGATTAGTAGTACCTGTACTGGCAGGAGTTTTAGTAGTTACCATCTGTAATGCACTATTTTCCTCGTATTGATCTTTTGCTTTGATGGAAAGATTGATATTGCGATTCTTACGATCAATATTGATGATCATTGCTTCAATTTGATCCCCTTCTTTGAGCAGGGTCCGTACATCTTCAATTTTGTCACGAGATACTTCGGAAGCACGCAAATAGCCTTCTACTTCGTCAGTCAAAGTAATTACTGCACCTTTGGCATCGATTGATTTTACAGTACCTTTGACGATACTATTTTTATCGTGTGCTGCCACATATATAGTAAAAGGATCCCCTTCTAACTGTTTTATTCCGAGTGAAATACGTTCTTTCTCAACATCAATCGATAATACAACAGCTTCTACCTCGTCACCTTTTTTATAATTTAATATTGCTTCTTCACCGGGTTGGGTCCAAGAGAGATCGGATAAATGAACTAAGCCGTCAATATTACCGGGTAAGCCGATGAATACACCGAAATCGGTGATAGATTTTATTTGGCCCTTGACTTTATCGCCTTTCTCATGAGTTATTGCGAACTCTTCCCATGGATTAGGTTTGCATTGTTTCATTCCGAGGGAGATGCGGCGACGCTCCTCGTCTATCTCAATAATCATGACCTCTACTTCATCACCTAATTGTACTATTTTCGATGGATAGACATTTTTGTTGGTCCAGTCCATTTCAGAAACATGCACTAATCCTTCAATTCCCTGTTCAATTTCTACAAAGGCACCGTAGTCTGTGAGATTAGTTACTTTACCAAACAGTCGTGTGCCTGGAGGATAACGCCTCGAGAGGCCTACCCAAGGATCCTCGGTTAATTGCTTCATCCCTAAAGAAACTCGATTTTTTTCTTGATCAAATTTAAGTACTTTGGCTGTTACTTCGTCGCCAACATTAATGATCTCTGAAGGATGTTTTACGCGACGCCAAGCTAAATCGGTGATATGAAGGAGTCCATCTATCCCGCCTAAATCAACAAATGCACCATAATCGGTAATATTTTTAACAATACCGCGCACGATGGCGCCTTCTTGCAAGTTTGCCAATAAAGATTCTCGATCTGCTCCTTGAGTTTCTTCTAACACTGCGCGTCGAGAAATGACAACATTATTACGTTTGCGATCCAGTTTGATGACTTTGAATTCCATTTCCTTATTTTCATAAGGAGTAGTGTCCTTGACGGGGCGTATATCCACTAGTGAGCCTGGTAAAAAAGCACGAATACCGTTGACCATGGCGGTTAATCCACCCTTTACCTTACCATTGACCATGCCACTCACTATAGAACCTTTTTCCATAGCTTCTTCTAGATCATGCCAGGCATTTAACCGTCTAGCTTTATCTCTGGACAAACGCGTTTCACCATAACCGTCCTCAAGTGCATCAATGGCGACACTGACAAAATCTCCCGCCTTAGCCTCAATCTCGCCTCTGTCATTTTTAAATTCCTCAATAGGAATATAACTCTCGGATTTGAGGCCTGCATTGACCACTACAAAGTTATAGTCAATACGCACAACTTCTGCGGTGATTACCTCTCCCACACGCATTTCTTTGCGTGAAAGGCTTTCTTCGAAGAGTTTGGCAAAATTTTCTGAGGAAGGAGTTACGTTGGAAGCAATAGTCATTATAAAAAATTACCCGATTTTAATTTCATCCCATAAATGAGATGGTTGGTTAGTTAATCAAAAGTTACTTGAATTATATGGTCTTATTTAAAAATAAAATCACTTTTCATTAAACCTAGTTCTTGCAGGTTTTATTGTACAACCGCAGTACCGCATTAACAGCTTCCTCAATACTAAGGGAAGTTGTATCTAGCAATTTCGCATCTACTTCTTGCTTTAGAGGAGCAGCGTCGCGATTGCTATCTCGTGTATCGCGTTCATAAATATCCTGCAATAAGGATTGAATATTAGCATTTATTCCTTTCTCTATCAACTGCTTATAGCGTCGTAGTGCTCGCTCTTCAGCACTGGCAGTGAGAAAAATTTTGAGAGAAGCATCTGGAAACACAACTGATCCCATATCTCTGCCATCTGTTACTAGTCCAGGAAGTTGGCGAAAGGCACGTTGACGCTGTAGTAATGCTGTTCTTACTTTAGGTTGACCGGCAATTACAGAGGCCAGTTTACTGCATTCTTCGCTACGTATTGCATCTGAAACATCCTCGTCATTTAATTGAACAGATGAGCCATCAAAATTTACATCTAAATGTAAAGCAATATTTGTTATGGCCGACTCATTAGCAGAATCAGTATTTGATCGTATTGCTATTAATGCCACCAGGCGATAAAGTGCCCCGCTATCGAGATAATGAAATGCAAGTTTTTGGGCAACGATTTGTGCAACTGTGCCTTTCCCGGAAGCTGAAGGGCCATCGATAGTAATGACTGGAATAGCGCCAGTTTCCATAAAAAAACCTCTTGAGTAGAAATATGAAGATTCGTAGCGTTAGGAACGCATAATCATCGCAAATTTTTCAAAATAATCTGGGAAAGTCTTAGTTACACAACCCGGATTATTGATGCGTAGGGGTGCACCTAGAGATACAAGCGAGAAACACATTGCCATCCGATGATCATCGTAGGTATCGATGATTGCATGAGGGGTTAGTAAGGTAGCAGGGGGCGTAATCCGTATAAAATCTTTTCCTTCCTCAATCAGAGCTCCAACTTTACGCAATTCCTTTGCCATTGCTGAAATACGATCAGTCTCCTTAACTCGCCAACTCGCAATATTTCTAAGTGTAGTCGTTCCTTTTGCAAACAAAGCCGTCGTGGCTAATGTCATGGCTGCATCGGGGATATGATTGCAATCGAGATCAATAGCTTTCAGTTGCTGACGAGAAGCGTTACTAATTGGCGAAGAGGATTCGATCCAATTTTTTCCTTTTCTGATCTGGGCGCCCATTTTTTCTAACGCATCAGCAAAATGAATATCACCTTGTAAACTCTCTGTGCCAACACCTTCAACGCGTACCGGCCCTCCACCAATAGCTCCAGCAGCCAAAAAGTAGGATGCTGAGGAAGCATCTCCTTCCACAATTATTTCACCTGGACTCTTGTAAGTTTGTGGGGCTGACAATGTAAAGCGTTGCCAATTTTCTTGTATGACTTGGACGCCAAATCGTGCCATTTGAGCCAGAGTAAGCTCAACGTATGGCCTTGAAATAAGTATGCCATTAACGATAATTGTGGCAGTTTTGCCTGTTAATGGTAACGCCATTAAGAGTCCACTGAGAAATTGACTGGAAACATCTCCCTTGATTGAAATGGTTTTGCTTTGTATTTCAGCAGGCTTGATCTCTAAGGGAGGAAAGCCTTCATTTCCACGATAAGTAATACTGGCATTCAATTGACGTAAAGCATTTACTAAATCTGCAATAGGGCGTTCATGCATGCGGGCTACGCCAGATAGTCGATAATGACCGCCCATTATGGCAAGCACAGCAACGAGAGGGCGAAAAGCAGTGCCAGCATTACCCAGAAACAAATCAGCTTGTTTGACTGGAAATTTTCCGCTAGCACCTTCTACGCTGTAATCATTCTCGCTAATTTGATTGATTTTAATTCCGAGCGCTCCAAGTGCATTTAGCATTTGTGCCGTATCATCGGAAATCAGCAGATTCCGAACGAGGGTTTTACCGTTTGCTAACGCTGCGAGTAAAAGGATCCGATTGGAGATGCTTTTTGAGCCTGGGAGTTCAATGATGCCACGTGCAGCATTAGCAACAGGAAGATCAAGCCAGTCCATAAATTTCTAGAAAGGTAAATATGCTATATGTCTTCATTTCTTTTTTTATAATGGCAGATTAGATTGACAGGTATAACTTAGGTATAAATTAAAAGATATAGAGTATAGAGGCAGAACGGAAATTTGTAGTGCCTGCTATAATAACTAATTTTCTAGCGACACTATATACTAGACTATATTAGATAAAACTCGATAGTTAGGATTCATTTAATTAAATTATAACTGATAGATAATGGGACTGTTCAATGGAAGATGATTCTTTAAATTCACTACTTATTTCTGTACTGGCTATTCCATTTGTCGTTGCAATACAAATTTGGATTAAAGAGCGCAAAGATCGTCGACGTAACAAAGATGGTGAAGAAGAATTTAAGACTACTCGTGAAGCAGTTATTTCTTTTTTAATAGAAGGATTAGCTGTAGTTGGAGGATTGGCCATCCTTATTGCTGCAATATCTGGAATTGCCAAGTATATTATTAATGTTTATGGTTAATTGAGTTTCTAAAAAAACTTATCCAAGCCACACAGAGTGAATACTGTGATTGAAAGAAAACTTCATTACAGTATTCATTTTTTGTTTTGAGAAATAAGAAATATTAAGGCGATAAAATGTAAGGGGTAATCAGCTTTATGACAATGTGGTTGGATTCCTATGCGCGTTTCTTCTTACTTGCAGACGGTGATGTTTTAGGTTCATTTGTATTTTCTGTTTTTTCTTTTGAAGCCTTTTTCTCAAATTCAAACTCTATTTTACCTTCTTTTCCGATTACCAAATAAGCCGAGAATGGTCGTCCTTTTTTAGAGATAAATTTAGTCAACAGATCAGTTTTTCCTGTTTGCAGTAATTTAACGATTTGCTCCTGTTCGATAGCTCGGTTGAGAATAATTTTTCCAGTTTTAAAGTCGCATGTGTGAGTGGCGCCGACTGCTTTTTCACAGACATAATATAATCCGTGCTCATAGACGGAATTGCTGCATTTGGGACATTTGCCGAGAGGTTGCTGGTTGGAGAAATCAATTGCATCAGCTTCTTCTGTATCATTGCCACCAAATTCAAATTTCATCTCGAACGTATCAGTAAGTTTGATGATAGCATTAAACAAACGTCCCATTTTGCTGCGAAACCCTTGCAATGGACCAATTTCACCTTTCGAAATGAGTGTTTCCATTTCTTCTATTTCAAATTGTCGTCCAGCCAGAATTTTCCATAGAGCAAAATCACATTGCTGGCATTGAAATTTCTTGTATGTTTCTTGTATAACTCCTCCGCATTTAGGGCAGGGAACTTTGAGTATCGCAAAATCGCCACTTATCGTTTTTCCTCGATGATTTTTCGCTTGTTCGACAATATGCTGCGTCATGTCAGCAATTTTAGCCATGAATGCTTCACGCTTTAATTTACCTTGCTCGATCTGGCGTAATTTGAATTCCCAATCACCCGTTAATTCTGGAGAGATCAACTCAGGTATTTTTAGTCCACGCAATAAGGTAATGAGCGAAAATGCTTTGGCAGTTGGATGTAATTCCCGCCCGACACGCTGTAAATAATTTTCAAAGACGAGACCTTCAATGATGGCCGCACGCGTTGCAGGTGTGCCAAGACCTTTTGCACTCATTGCTGCCCGTAATTCTTCATCTTCCACCAGTTTTCCCGCTCCTTCCATGGCAGATAAGAGAGTTGATTCATTGAATCTCGCTGGTGGCCGAGTTTGATTAGAAATGACCTTGATTTCTTCAGCGATAACTGATTTATCAGCGCTAATTGCAGGTAAAACTGTACCATCGCCATTATCATCATGTATTAGCGATTTGCCGTAAACGGCTTGCCATCCAGCATTGATCATGACTCTACCCTCTGTTTTAAAGGGCTCATCTTCAACACGCGTAATACGTGTTGTTACAAGAAATTCTGCAGCTGGATAGAAAATTGCAAGAAAACGTTTGGTTACCAGATCGTAAAGCTTTGTTTCTGCCTCATTTAATTTTTTTGGCTCGAGTGAAGTTGGAATAATGGCAAAGTGATCGGAAATTTTCGTGTTATTAAAAATACGCTTATTTGGTTTTACCCAATCAGAATCCAGAATTTGCTTTGCGAACTGGCCATATTGAGTGGTCGCAAGTGCATGCAGAGTATCTTTAACAGGCGCAATGTAATCTTCCGGAAGCGCGCGTGAATCAGTACGTGGATAGGTTAATACTTTATGTTTTTCGTAGAGCGCTTGCGCCAGTCCTAATGTTGTTTTAGCAGAAAAACCAAAGCGACTATTGGCATCTCGTTGTAAACTTGTGAGATCATACAGTAACGGGCAGGTTTCTTTAGCTGGCTTACTTTCTTCACTAACTATTCCTGGTTTGCCTTGACATTTGATCTTGATCGCTTTTGCTTTATCTTGCTCCCATATGCGTTCTGCTCTAGCTTCGATATTCTCCTTATCTTTTGAAAATTTTTCGTCAAACCATTTTCCTTTGTAGTGATCATTGTCACTAGAAAAAATAGCGTGTATCTCCCAGTAGTCTTTGGATACAAATTTTTTGATGACTTCTTCTCGTTCAACCAGTATGGCTAACGTTGGGGTCTGAACACGTCCAACAGTAGTTTTATGGAAACCACCTTCTTGAGAATTAAATGCCGTCATTGCACGTGTACCATTAATCCCCACTAGCCAATCTGATTCAGAACGACTAACAGCGGCTTCTGCTAATGGTTGTACTTCACTATTATCGAGTAGTTTGGAGAAAGCTTCTCGAATGGCAGCAGGTGTCATGGATTGTAACCACAGCCGTTTAATAGGTTTTTTTGCTTCCGCGTAGCGTGTGATGTAGCGAAAAATTAATTCTCCTTCTCGTCCAGCATCACAAGCATTGATCAGCGTATCCACATCTTTCCGCTTGATGAGTTTTGTTAATAATTTCAAGCGAGTAGATGTTTTTTCAATAGGAATAAGATCAAAATAAGGAGGGATGACAGGTAAATGATCAAAGCTCCATTTGCCGCGCTTAACCTCATAATCTTCTGGTGCAGTCAGCTCAAGCAAATGGCCAACTGCAGATGATAAAACGTATTCGTCACTTTCAAAATAATCATTTTCTTTAGTGAAATTACCTAATGCGCGGGCAATATCTGCTGCCACGGAAGGCTTCTCAGCGATGATCAATTTTTTGCTCATGAAATTTTTGGCTAGATGATTATATTTTTTGTCAATTACAAGATTGGAATGTTCAGATTATTGAGGAAAGGCACATTTTGTGTGCCTAACACACTTTATTTTAAGAGCATGTATTGCTCATTAAATGATGTGTTTATTTAAAGTCGAATTCAGAGTTGATTGTTTCTCAACAATTAATGCCGATGTCGTGGATTACTCGCTATGAACAATTTTTCCAGAATATTGGGATCAATTAATTGATTTTGTATCCATAGATCAAGCAAAACAACAAGCTTAATTTTTTCTAGACTGGAATTATTTCCATTCATTTTGAGAACACGATCAATTAATAATTCTCGCTGTAGTGAATTAAGAATACCCGCCTGCTCAAGAAAAAGAATAAATCCACGTCCTTCCTTATCAATTGCTTCCATTTCAGAAGGCGTATACCATCGTAATGAGTTACTTTGAGCAAATGTTGCCGGATAGTGATTATTATCACCTTTTGTAAGATCTGATAACCAATTAAGTGCTTGATTAATTTCATCCTCTCCAAAACCAGCTATAGTTAATTTATGCGTTAATGTTGCAGAATCTGGACAACCTCCTCTGTCGAAATAGTTTTCGAATAAGTAAATTAGGATTTCGTACATATAGATACTCTCTTTCACTGTATGCACATTAGTAGATTTTTATAGTATAAATTTTTATCAATGGCATTAACGAACTCTTTGATAACGGCCGCCAGGTAAACTGGCAACCATTCCGTTTAACTCTAGTGCCAATAGCATGGCGGATACTGCTTCGACCGTCAAGCCGCTTCGCGTGCATAGGGTATCGATGTCGGTCACGTCATAGCCCAAGTGGGGCAGCAATATTGAATTCCCTTGGGAATTACTAAAATCAAGCGTTACGTCAGTATTTCCATGGGGTAACGCAGTCTGACAATTAAACTCATCTAAGATATCCTGGATATTTTCTATCAATTTGGCCCCTTGCTTAATCAATGCATGACAGCCCTTTGACAAAGGTGAATGTATGGAGCCTGGTATAGCCATCACTTCCCGTCCCTGTTCTAATGCTTGTTTTGCAGTAATGAGTGAGCCGCTGTGCAAAGTTGCTTCAACGACTAAACAACCAAGACTCATACCGCTGATAATTCTGTTGCGACGAGGGAAATTTCTGCCCAATGCAGGCATTCCTAGCGGAAATTCCGAAATCAGTGCTCCTTCTTTTGCCAGCAGGTGGGCTAGTTCCCGATTTCTTGCAGGGTAGACAATATCGAGCCCCGTCCCTACCACAGCAATGCTTGCTGAAATACCGCGCAAGCCACCTTGATGGGCGGCGGTATCAATTCCTTGTGCCATCCCGCTAACAATGCAAAATCCTGCATTACTTGCAGCTTCAGCGAAAGCACCAGCATTGGCTATGCCTTGCGGCGTCGCATTACGACTACCAACGATAGCAAGGGTAGGTGAATTGAGAAGTTTGCGTTGCCCCTTTAAGTAAAACAAAGGAGGAGGATCGACAATATTGAGTAGTAGTTTGGGATAATCATGATCTGCAAGTGTAATGACGCAGTTAGAAGGGTCTTCCAACCATTTAAGTGCTGCATCGACTTTGCTCTTGTCTGCACCTCGAGTGATGTTATAAGCAGCCTGCTTTTTTACGATGCGTTCCAGTTGATATGTATCCGTTGAAAGAATTTCTCTTGGGTTACCAAAAGCAATCAGTAGCTTGCGAATGGATTCGTCACCTAAGCTATCTATTAGAGTGAGATTAAGCCAGGATTCAACATCTGGCGGAGCTTTCATGGTAAAGAATAATACTTATCGTGATTATAAAAAGGAATGTAAATACTATTTATTGCGGAAACAGGAAAGACTATTTTGCATAAAAAGTCTGTAAATAATTTCAATTCGATTTAGATATGAACAATTTTAGCCCTAGATATGGTCTAGTTAGGGTGTTTTTACCGCATCCAATACTTTTATTGCTTGAGAACTTTGCGTGACTAATGCATAAGATACTTTATCAAATACACGAAAAACAAGTACTAGGCCGATGCGTTCATCGGGGAGCATTACAGTTTCACCAGTAGGTGATTTTACTTCACTTTTCCGATAAACGGCGAGGACATGACCTTCCTTCAATCCGTCATGAATGCCTTTATTAAGCGTGATAATAGCATTTTCACCGATTTCAGCTACACCACCATAGACAGAGATAATACGCCCTTTAATAGCAAAATTTGGTGCATGAGGTCCATAATCTACGTCTCTATCAGGAGGGGAGGGAATTAAGCGATCGCCATTTAATATTTCTTGGACAGAATGTGTTACCGTTACGGAGCTAATCGTAGCAAAATTTTTAACTTCAACATCCCCCAAATAAATTGCTTCATATCCAAGGATGCGATTATTATCATCTGGGTCCATCAATGCCTTGCTAGTACGAAAAACTTGCCATAAGGAGCCTTTGTCATGAGGTAAATCACGTACATAGATTGTTTCTCCTGTGCTTAATATTACTCGATTGTCACTGGAGTCTAATACAAGGGGTGCTTTGTCAAGAGCATGCTTTTCAATGACCAATGGTTGGCTCAGAAATGGTTTGATTTTGTTGGCAGGAATAGTTGGGATACCACCCGCTCCTAATTTTTCTATTCGCATTTTAGGAGATAATTTTATGATTGCCTTTTCATCGGAAAGTTTTAATTGATTTCCTTTGGCTGTTTTTTCGAGGACGATGATATCGCCCGGATAAACTGTATGTGGATTCTTCATGGACTCCCGGTTTTGATTCCATATTTCTGGCCATCGCCAGGGATCTTTCAAAAAGCGAGAGGCAATGCTCCATAGTGTGTCACCCTGAACAACAATATAGTGATCTGGCGCATTATGATGTAGCTCAATTTCTGCTGCCTTAATAGCCTCATTAGAAAAAACGAATATAAGTAAAATCGCGGATATAATTACACGCATAGATTTAACCTAGATTTCTCAGTTGGACGGAATGGAGTGTGTCATTTTGCGAGTGTAAAGCAAGGCGTAACGACATGGAATAGTTGTTCCATTCAAAGGAGTTGCAACGCAGCCATGTGTTTGCAAAATCGCGCAATCCGTACCGGAGCGAAAATACCCAGAAGGTAAGAATGAAATTTATAGAAAAGGTCTTTATACTCATAATGTTAACACCAGAACGAGCGATTAGCTGAGGGTTCTAGGTTTAATTTTTAATAGTGAGAGGCCTTCATTTAGATGCTATTCTTTAAGCTTGAATTGAACAGCATCCAAAGCTTACGATCTAACAGCAGAATCTATTAAACCGAATTACGCTAGTTTGCTATGGCAATTCTGAAAATATTACAATATCCAAATGAAAGACTGCATAAGGTTGCAGCTCCCGTACCAGCGATTACCGATGAAATTCGTGTGCTGGTTCAAGATATGACGGAAACTATGTATTCCGCAACTGGAATTGGTTTGGCAGCAACTCAGGTTGATGTGCACCAACGTGTGATCGTTATTGATGTTTCCGAAACTCGTGATCAGCTCCATGTATTCATTAATCCAGAAATTATTGCAAGCAGTGGAGAATCTGATTATGAGGAGGGATGCTTATCAGTGCCCGGAATTTTCGAGAAAGTAAAACGAGCTGAAAATATCTCAATCAGGGCAATGAATCTAGATGGTGATCTGTTTGAACTGAATGTTAGTGGTTTATTTGCAATATGTATCCAGCATGAGATGGATCATTTGATGGGTAAGGTATTTATTGAATACCTGTCACAACTAAAGCAGTCACGAATTCGATCAAAATTAAAAAAGTTACAACGTGATGCTAAATCCTAATTTACCTTGCCTTGCCTAAATCTGTTTCTTTACAAGAAATGAATATGTTGATCTGAAGTTTTCTATGAGAATTATTTTTGCTGGTACACCAGCTTTTGCAGCCAGGGCATTGATTTCTTTGCTAAGTGCTGAATATCAGATCGTATTAGTGTTGACTCAACCAGATCGTCCAGCAGGGCGTGGGATGAAAACCCAGATAAGTGATGTAAAAAAAGTTGCGCAGGCTTATGATATTCCTTTGTTGCAACCGCTTACATTAAAATCGAAAGCTATTCATACGCAACTAAAGGCATTTGATGCGGATGTAATGATTGTTGCAGCATACGGATTAATCCTACCAGAAGAAGTTTTAAAAATTCCACGTTATGGTTGCTTGAATATTCATGCCTCTCTCTTACCTCGTTGGCGAGGTGCGGCGCCCATTCAACGAGCCATATTGGCAGGTGACCAGGAAACTGGTATTACCATCATGCAAATGGATGAGGGGCTTGATACTGGTGATATGCTACTGCAACGTCACATTCCTATTGACTCTGAGGATACGGCACAAACTCTTCACGATAAGCTTGCTGATTTAGGCGCACAGAGTATTGTCGAGGCATTAGGATTAATGCAGCTTGATAAATTGACAGTGATTCCCCAGGATGAAATACAGGCATGCTACGCTTCAAAAATCCAAAAAAAAGAAGCAGAAATTGACTGGCGAGTGGATGCGGACCAAATTGATCGAAGTATTCGTGCTTTTAATCCTTATCCGGGAGCTTATACGTACCTGCAAGGTAATTTATTGAAAATATGGCAAGCTAAGGCTGTAAAAAATAATTCTGGCAAAGTGGGAGAAATTATTACGACTGGCAGTGAGGGGGTCGTAGTGGCTTGTGGAAAAGGAGCGCTGATTTTAGAGGTTGTGCAAAAACCTGGGGGGAAAAAAATGCCTATCGCAGAATTTCTGGCGGGACATTGTTTACAATCAGGTCAGTTTTTTTCTACAGCGATGAACTGCCAGCTCGGGAAATGATTAAAGCTCAGCACCTCGCTGTAATCGCTATAGGGCGTGTTCTTGCAGGCAAAAATCTAACGGAAGTTTTACAGGAGATATGGCAATCGAATCTGCCTCTTTCTCATCAACAGCAGGGTGCCATTCAGGATCTGACCTATGGAGTGCTGCGTTATTACGGGCAACTTAACGCATTGCTCAATTTATTGTTAGATAAAACGCTACAAGATCTTAAACTGCGTTATTTACTATTGGTAAGTTTATATCAGCTGCAATACAGCAAAGCGCCTTCCTATGCAATTGTTGATCATGCCGTTTCTACTGCCCGCCTCGTAAGTGATAAACGCGGTGCACCAGGATTGGTTAACGCCGTCTTGCGGAATTTTATACGGAATAGCTCTGCATTATGGGAGCAAATTAATAATGATGTTGGGAGATATTCCCATCCTCAGTGGTGGGTCAATATGCTTCGTAAACAATACCCCCACCATTATAAAGCTATTCTGAGTGCAAGCAATCAGCATCCTTCAATGACATTACGAGTTAACGTCCGGAAAATCGGGGTTAAAGCCTATCAAAAAATGCTTGAGGAGCACGGTATTAAAGCCGATTTAATATGGTATGCTGCATTGAAGTTGGCGCAGCCATTGCCAGTAGAGAAACTACCAGGATTTAAGGAAGGTTTTGTATCAATACAAGATGCAGGAGCCCAGTTGGCAGCGACCTTACTGGATGTGTATGATGGTATGCACGTGTTAGATGCTTGTGCTGCGCCCGGGGGGAAAAGCACGCATTTAATGGAATTAGCGCAAATAAAATTAACTGTGCTTGATAGTAATGCGCAGAGACTTATGCGTGTAGCAGAAAATTTTGAGCGACTCGGGAATGAACCTCATCGTGTGGTATGTGGTGATGCACTTTATCCTTCAGAATGGTGGGATGGTCAAGCATTTGACCGAATTCTGGCTGACGTCCCCTGTAGTGCATCGGGCGTAGTCAGCCGTCATCCTGATATCAAATGGTTGCGGCGACAAACTGATCTATCTATTTTTGCAAGCAACCAAGAGAATATTCTCAACGCTTTGTGGAAAATTCTGAAACGAGAAGGAAAGTTGCTGTATATAACTTGCTCTGTTTTTCATGAAGAAAATTCGATTTTAATTAAGAAATTTCTACAATCGCATCAAGATGCTCGTTTATTACCTCTTTCGCATTCTGATATGGTTAATGGGCAATTGCTGCCAAGTTCCTTACATGACGGCTTTTTCTATGCCTTGTTTTGTAAGACTTGATAGAACGCTACGATTTAAAGTATTGTTGCAGATCATAGCGACAATGCTGCTGATTTTGCTGCTATTGTTAGCAGCACCAGCTCGGGGCGAAGGTGGTATAGAGATAAAATCATTTGCTCTGGAAGCAGTAGGCAAAGGTTACCAAATAAGTCTTGATGCTGATATCACACTAAACAATACTTTAGAGCAGGCCTTAGAAAAAGGCATCATACTTTATTTTGTATCAAAATTCACTCTCATAGAGAGTCGTTGGTATTGGCTGGATGAAGAGGTGGCTCGCAGTAAGCGACGTATAGGATTGAGTTATCATGCGCTTACCCGACAATACCGCTTGAATGATAGTCGAATGATGCCACAAGGCTTTGATACGTTGCAGGAAGCACTTCAGACGTTGGGAAGGCAGCATAATATCCCTGTTGAGATAAAGTCCACGCTGAAGCAGGGTGCAGAATATGTCGCAACTTTGCAAGTATGGCTGGATATTTCTCGATTAGCCAAACCATTTCAACTGGAGTGGTTTAGTTCAAAAGATTGGAACTTAAGTTCAGAAAAAAAAGAATGGCGTATTAAATTGCCTGCGCCCCATAAAGAGAATCTATGAAGTACGTCATTATCATAGTTACGGGGCTTAGCGTGGTCATGCTGTTTTTGCTAGCAACAGCGGGCGCTAATACTGAATTTTTTGAGCGTCTTTACCGCTGGCTGATTGGTTTCAATGTAATTTTTGTATTATTTTTGCTAGTGGTAGTAGGGCTCTTGTTATGGAGGCTAAACAGGAGACTAAAAGCAGGGGTATTTGGCTCTAAACTAGCACTTCGCTTACTGATGATTTTTTCACTGATGGCCGTTCTTCCTGGAGTTTTGGTGTATGGCATTTCGGTCCAGTTTTTGGGAAAAAGTATCGAATCCTGGTTTGATGTCAAAGTTGATCAGGCATTAGAGGGGGGATTAAATTTAGGGCAAACTATGCTTGATAATTTACTCGAAGAGCTCGAGAAAAAAGCTAAAGCCACTGCATTAACATTATCTGAATCGCCTGTGTTGCCATTATCAGCATTGAATCAGTTATTGGTTCACTCGCAGATACAGGAAGCAACATTGTTTAACCAAGATGGTCAAGCGATTGCCTTTTCAAGCATAGATGACATGGCGCTGTTTCCAGAAATACCCAATGCTGCCGCCATGCGGCATATCCGAATGCAGAAGAGCTATAGTGCAGTGGAATCTATTCCTGGTAAAGGACTGTATTTGCGAGTGCTCGTTCCCGTGAATGTATTAAATCTTGATGATGATATCCGTGTATTGCAAGTTTTGCAGCAAGTGCCCAGATTACTTGCGGAGAATGCTGAGATTGTTCAAGCAGGATATCGCAATTACCAAGAATTAACATTATCCCGTCATGGGTTGACTAGACTTTATGGCATAACATTAACATTGGCATTGTTTTTAGCACTTTTCTCTGCCCTTGCTGCCGCTTTTCTTATTAGTGAAAAATTAAGCGCACCGTTGGGTATGTTAGCTGAGGGAACAAGAGCCGTAGCACAAGGAGATTTTAGTAGACGCCATTCTGTGCAAAGTAACGACGAACTAGGAATACTGACAGAGTCTTTCAATCTCATGACTGAGCAGCTTGAAGTGGCACGTGCTACCGCGCAACGGAATCAGCAGGAGATCGAAAATGCCCGGGCTTATCTTGAAAGTATACTGGCTAACCTTTCTTCTGGCGTGATGGTGTTTGATGAAAAGTTACGCATAAGTACTGTCAATCATAGTGCTGAGCAAATTTTACAGACTCCGTTGACCAATCTGGTAGGGTTAACGATTGAAGAGTGTGCAGAAAAAGAATCGAAATTGCGTATGCTCGCAACAGAAATACGGATAGGATTCAATTCCGCGGAAATGGGAGAGTGGCAACGTCAAGTATTACATTTTAGTGAAAATAAAGATCAAGTTTTGCTTCTTCGAGGGTCACACCTGCCTCAAGTGACTGGAGGAGGCGTTGTGGTATTTGATGATATTACCAGCTTACTGCAAGTTCAGCGCACAGTTGCATGGGGTGAGGTTGCGCGTCGACTTGCTCATGAAATCAAAAATCCTTTGACACCTATCCAACTTTCTGCAGAACGTATGCAGCATAAATTGATGGAAAAATTAACTGGGCAGGATGCAAAAATTCTACAGCGCTCTACTGAAACAATCGTCAATCAGGTCGAGTCACTTAAGAAGATGGTCAATGAATTTAGCGAATATGCACGCATACCTGAACTGGAATTATATCAACTCGATTTTAATAGGCTGATACGTGAAGTGCTTGCGTTATATGAGACTGCAAACACTCAATCAGGTCGCAATCATGGTCCAAAAATTAATTTAGAATTGAGCGCAGATCCTTCATTGATTCGCGGAGATCCAACAAGATTACGGCAAGTTATTCATAATTTGCTGCAAAATGCTCAGGATGCTTTGGTTGATGTAGTAGAACCCACGATTACAGTGCGAACCGAAACACTCCCTAATAGTGTTCAGTTCAGCGTAAGTGATAATGGCAAGGGGTTTGCAGAGCAGATTAAAGCGCAGGCATTTGAACCTTATGTAACGACCAAGGTAAAAGGCACGGGTCTCGGACTGCCGATTGTCAAGAAAATTATTAATGAACATAATGGTACAATCCAAATCGAAAATATCCACCCACAAGGAGCTAAGATCATGATTGTATTACCAAGATTATTATCTGATCGCCCTATATCGATTCCTCTTCAAGTAACATAACTATAGAAAATAGTGTTTGAGTTGTTGACTCGATAATATTGCTACAAAGGGTTAGTTGCATTCCAGTTCTGGGAGGTAAATTACAATATAATGGCCAACAATACGATTCTTGTTGTTGATGATGAGGTTGGCATACGCGAGCTCTTATCCGAAATCTTAAATGATGAAGGATATCAAGTAGCTTTGGCAGAAAATGCAGAACAAGCTCGCAACTGGCGTAATCAAACTCGCCCCGACTTGGTACTTTTGGATATCTGGATGCCAGATACAGATGGTATAACATTACTTAAAGATTGGGCCAATAGTGGATTGCTTACCATGCCAGTTATAATGATGTCTGGACACGGCACCATTGATACTGCAGTAGAGGCAACACGTATTGGAGCTGTGGGTTACCTTGAAAAACCCATACCTTTGCAAAAATTACTAAGCACTGTTGGGCAAGCTTTGCGCGGCGGGCAAAGTAAGCCGATTCCGACTCTTTCCCTGGTGAGTCTGGGTCGAGGAACTTTAATTGCAGAATTAAAAAAGAAACTCGAACAGATATCTAATTTGAAAGTGCCCGTACTGTTCATGGGTGAGCCGGGTGTGGGAATAGAGCATTGTGCTCATTTTCTACATCATATCAATACTCCATGGGTTGAACCGGAATCACTTTCATTTCTTGCGGAAAACCCAGTGAATTTACTCGAGCAAGCAAAGGACGGTTTATTATTTCTTAGAGAAATTGGCGACCTCAATAAATTGGAACAAAAAGGATTGCTTCTGCTCCTGAGTAAATTAGAAAAATATAATGTGCGTTTAGTATGCGCTACGACTTTTCCCTTGGCAGAATTAACCGCGCAAGGTATTTATAATCCTAAGTTATACGAGATATTAAGCAGTCTTTGTATCAGTGTCCCATCTCTTAGAATGCATCGTGAAGACATTCCTGAACTAGCCAATCAAATACTCTCAAATTGTATTGAATCGGGTGAAGCGCCATTCATTCATTTTAGTACGGCTGCATTAAACACGTTACGCAACTACGATTGGCCGGGTAATCTGGCTCAACTGACGAGTGTGGTACATTCGTTAGCTTTAACTTGTACCAGTACTGAAATTTCAGTGGAGCTTGTGCAGCAGACTTTAGCACCTCCTTTAACGACAGCTATATCAATTGCGCCGGATATACCTTTGAATGCGTCTTTGCGTGAAGCGCGAGATTTATTTGAGAAAAATTATTTCGAAAAATTGATTGACCAAGAAGGCGGTAATATGACGCGTGTTGCCGAACGTGCAGGGCTGGAGCGCACACATCTTTATCGTAAAATAAAAGCACTGGGCATTAAGTTACGTAACCAGAATAGCTGAAATAACATCAAAAAAGTGTGTTTGAGTGTATTAATAAATCAATGTTGTAGAGCACTTCGTCTTAGGTGATAATATCGGTTTTTGCCAACTTTTGTTGTCATGCGGCGCGGAAGATGGATATTCTGTTTTTTGAATTTTTTGAGGGATAGTAAAAATGGGAGCATTTGAGGACTTTAACGCGCCAGTATTCAAGAATTTGACGAGCGCGATTCGCGCCTTGGCTATGGACGCAGTAGAAAAAGCTAAATCTGGCCACCCTGGCATGCCTATGGGTATGGCAGAAATTGCGGAGGTGCTTTGGATTCATCATTTGCGTCATAATCCAAGTAACCCCAAATGGGTTGACCGTGACCGCTTCGTTTTGTCCAATGGGCACGGTTCTATGTTGCTTTATGCGCTCTTACATTTGACTGGTTATGATGTGTCAATTGAAGATATTAAGAATTTTCGGCAACTTCATTCCAAAACACCCGGACATCCAGAATATGGCTATACACCGGGAGTAGAAACAACGACAGGGCCTTTAGGACAGGGTATTACCAATGCCGTAGGTATGGCATTAGCAGAAAGAATTCTCGCACAAGAATTTAATCGTCCTGGCTTTGATATTGTTAATCACTATACCTATGCGTTTCTTGGTGATGGATGCTTGATGGAAGGTATTTCACATGAGGCATTTTCTCTGGCGGGCACATTAGGGCTGGGTAAACTCATTTGTTTTTATGACGATAACGGTATTTCAATTGATGGACATGTAGAGGGTTGGTTTACTGACGATACGCCTAAGCGCTTTGAAGCATATGGATGGCATGTTGTGTCAAATGTAAATGGTCATGATCCAGATGCAATTGAGGCCGCTATCGAGGCTGCCAAAAAGATTCCAAACAAACCCTCTATGATTTGCTGTAAGACGGTTATTGGGATGGGGTCACCCAATAAAGCCGATACCCATGCAGTTCATGGCGCGGCATTAGGGGAAGAAGAAATCGCGGCTGCACGCCCTCACATTGGATGGCATTATCTTCCCTTTGAGATTCCTCAAGAAGTCTACGATGCATGGGATGCACGTGCAAAAGGTAATGAGCTGGAAAGTGAATGGAATCATAAGTTTACAGAGTATGAAAAGAAATATCCTGTAGAAGCAACCGAATTCAAGCGTCGTATGACTGGGGAATTACCAGCTAATTGGTCTGAGCATGTTGACAGTTTTATAAGTCGCGTTAACGCAAAAGAAGAGACTATTGCCACTAGAAAAGCATCGCAGAATGCAATCGAGGGATTAGCACCCATTTTGCCGGAACTGGTCGGAGGGTCGGCTGATTTAGCGGGTTCTAATCTGACGCTATGGTCTGGTTCTAAAGGAGTGAGTGCAGAATCCGGCGGGAATTATATTTATTATGGTGTACGTGAATTTGGTATGAGTGCCATTATGAACGGCTTATCATTACATGGCGGTATCATTCCTTACGGGGGCACATTTCTGATGTTCTCAGAATATGCGCGCAATGCTTTGCGCATGGCGGCTTTAATGAAAATCCGTAACATTTTTGTATTTACTCATGATTCGATTGGCTTAGGTGAAGATGGTCCAACACACCAACCGATAGAGCAAACAGCAACATTACGCCTGATACCCAATATGGATGTATGGCGACCCTGTGATACAGTTGAATCAACTATAGCTTGGGCGCGTGCAATTGAGCGCAAGAATGGACCGACGACCCTTATTTTTAGTCGACAAAATCTGCCTTTCCAGAAAAGAGATGCGGCAACCATCAAGCTAATCGATAAAGGAGCCTATATCTTATCTGAAGCTGCTGATGGAAACCCGCAAGCAATTATTATTGCAACCGGATCAGAAGTGGCGCTGGCCATGGCTGCGCAGAAAGCATTGTCTGCCGAAGGTGTTCAGGTGCGCGTGGTATCCATGCCATGTACTAGCTTGTTTGATCGCCAAGACCAAACATATCAGGAAAGTGTGTTGCCAAAAGGCATTAAACGTGTTGCGGTAGAAGCTGGTGTGACAGATTACTGGTATAAGTATGTCGGATTTGAGGGAGAAATCATTGGCATCGATACTTTCGGAGAATCGGCTCCAGCCGAAGTACTATTTAAATACTTTGGTATCACTGTCGAGAACGTCGTAGAGGCAGTGAAGAGAATTATATAAATTGTGTCCCTATTTAGGCAGAAGAGGCATACTTAGTTACGGTTTTTTTTTGTTTTGAGGAGTTTTTATAATGACAATAAAAGTAGGAATCAATGGGTTTGGTCGTATTGGGCGGATGGTATTTCGTGCATCTGTTGAAAAATTCAACGATATCGAAGTAGTTGCTATCAATGATTTGCTTGAGCCAGACTATTTGGCTTATATGCTGACGCATGATTCTGTGCATGGTCGTTTTAACGGTGATGTTTCAGTGGAAGGAAATACTTTAGTAGTACATGGTAAGCGAATACGCTTAACCGCTATTAAAGATCCTGCTGAGTTAAAATGGAATGAGATGGGTGTTGATGTGGTAGTGGAGTCAACAGGACTTTTCCTTACTAAAGAAACTTGCGAAAAGCATCTTGCAGCAGGCGCCAAGAAAGTTATTATGACCGCACCATCTAAAGATGATACGCCAATGTTTGTATATGGTGTTAATGATAAATCTTATAATGGACAAACTATTGTTTCCAATGCTTCTTGTACAACCAACTGTCTTGCACCAATCGCGAAAGTGTTGAATGATACTTGGGGAATCAAACGTGGATTAATGACCACTGTTCATGCTGCAACTGCTACCCAAAAAACAGTAGATGGTCCTTCTAATAAAGATTGGCGAGGAGGGCGAGGAATTCTTGAAAATATTATTCCTTCTTCTACAGGTGCGGCAAAGGCAGTTGGTGCTGTTATTCCCGAGCTGAACAAGAAGCTCACCGGGATGGCTTTTAGAGTACCGACTTCTGATGTTTCTGTTGTAGATCTTACTGTGGAATTGAATAAAGAAGCTACTTATGATGAAATCTGCAATGTCATGAAAGCTGCCTCAGAAGGTCAACTGAAAGGTGTGCTTGGCTATACTGCCGACAAAGTGGTTTCTACTGATTTCCGTGGTGAAAGCTGTACCTCCGTTTTCGATGCTGAAGCAGGAATATCATTAGACAAAAACTTTGTTAAAGTCGTTGCCTGGTACGATAATGAATGGGGATATTCCTGTAAAGTATTAGAGATGGCTCGCGTTATTGCTAACAAATAAGCCCTCAAAGAATCAAGATAAGCATACGATTTACTCCGAGTAGAAAACTTAAAAGTTTAAACTTCTTAATCAGATGTTAATAGAACAAGGTTATGATTTTACTCGGAGTTATTTATTTTGTTGCTTATTTCATAATGATTAGTTTATCCCTTTGAGTTAGTAAGCAGTCAATCAATACTGCAAGCTATTCTTATTAATATTTATATTGGAGTTAATGTGTCTGTTATCAAGCTCACCGATCTCGATTTGAAAGACAAGCGCGTTTTTATTCGCGCTGATCTTAATGTACCCATCAAAGATGGCAAAGTTACATCAGATGCGCGCATTACAGCATCGATGGCTACTATAAAATATTGTTTAGATCGTGGCGCAAGAGTTATGGTAACCTCCCACTTGGGGCGCCCGGAAGAAGGAGTATGGAGTGAGGAGAATTCGCTAAAGCCTGTTGCTGATAATATTGCAGAACGCCTGGGTAAACCGGTACGTTTGATCAAGGATTGGGTGAATGGTGGATTTGAAGTTGCGCTGGGTGAGTTGGTTGTTCTAGAAAATTGCCGTTTTAATAAAGGCGAGAAAAAAAGCGATGATGTAACTGCCCAGAGCTATGCTAAGTTATGTGACATATTTGTGATGGACGCTTTTGGTACTGCGCATCGAGCTGAAGCATCAACTCATGGGATTGCAAAATATGCTCCCGTTGCCTGTGCTGGCATACTTTTGACAGAAGAATTAGAAGCGTTGACTAAAGCTTTACACAATCCAGCACGACCTATGGTTGCGATTGTTGGAGGTTCAAAAGTATCAACCAAACTGACAGTGCTTGAATCACTTTCTGAAAAAGTAGATCAACTGGTGGTAGGTGGTGGGATTGCCAATACATTTCTTAAAGCTGCAGGAAAAAATATTGGTAAATCCTTGTGCGAAGATGATTTGATTCCAACTGCAAAAATGTTGATAGATAAAATGAAACAGCGAAATGCGACGATTCCAATCGCTGTGGATGTTGTGGTTGGCAAGAAATTTGATGCTAATGAGCCAGCTGTGATGAAAGATGCAGATGCCGTATCGGATGATGACATGATTTTCGATATAGGACCCAAAAGCGCTAAAGAATTGGCTGATATTATAATGAAGGCAGGTACTGTCGTCTGGAATGGACCTGTAGGTGTATTTGAGTTTGATCAGTTCGGTGCAGGCACACATACCATTGCAAAAGCGATTGCTGATACCAAGGCTTTTACATTGGCTGGGGGTGGCGATACTATTGCTGCAATTCAGAAATATGATATATACGATAAAGTGTCATATATTTCGACAGCTGGGGGGGCTTTTCTTGAATTCCTGGAAGGGAAAAAACTCCCGGCGGTTGAAATTCTCGAATTGCGAGCACGTTAAAATTTGATCTGAAAATTCTTTTTGGAATGATTAGAAGAACGAAAATCGTTGCTACGCTGGGGCCTGCTTGTAGCGACTCTACTATTCTGCGGCGCATGATTCTTGCAGGCGTTGATGTCGTGAGAATAAATTTTTCACACGGTACTCGCGAAGAACAAATTGCTTACGCTGACCTTACTCGTAACCTTGCGCGTTCCACCGGTTATAAGGTTGGAATATTAGCTGATTTGCAAGGACCCAAAATTCGCATTGGTAAATTTGATCACGGGAAAATCTGGCTCAAAGTAGGCGATGAATTCATACTTGATGCTGACTGCGAATTAGGTAATGAGGAAAGAGTAGGGCTTGACTACAAAGAGTTACCTAACGACGTGGAAGCTGGTGCGATATTGCTATTAGATGATGGTCGTATTGTTCTTAACGTTGCTAAGGTGGTTGGAAATGAAATATATTGTCAAGTCAAGCAAGGGGGCGTGCTGTCAAACAATAAAGGCATTAATCGAAAAGGTGGTGGACTGAGCGCGCCAGCTCTGACTAATAAGGACAAGCAGGATATCCAGACTGCCGCAGCATTGAAAGCGGATTATTTGGCGGTATCTTTTCCTCGGACAGGTGAAGACATACGTCAGGCACGTACTTTAATGCAAGAGGCTGGAGGCAATAGCCTGATTATGGCAAAAATCGAGCGCTCTGAAGCTATCTTGGCGTTAGATGATATCTTGGATGCATCGGATGCGATCATGGTTGCCCGGGGCGATCTGGCTGTTGAAGTGGGAGACGCTGCCGTACCAGCATTGCAAAAGCGGATGATACGCTCAGCTCGTGCTAAAAATAAACTCGTCGTAACTGCAACGCAGATGATGGAATCCATGATCATTAATCCGATTCCCACTCGTGCTGAAGTATCAGATGTGGCCAATGCAGTATTGGATGGGACTGATGCCGTTATGTTGTCTGCTGAATCTGCTGCAGGGCAGTATCCGATCGAGGCAGTAGAAGCCATGGCAAGAGTTTGTCTGGAAGCAGAAAAAGAGTACATAGTAAACCAGACATTACAGCGTTCACCCGAAACCCAGCCAAGTAGCATTGAAGAGGCTATTGCCCGTGCAACGATGTATACTGCTACGGGTCTCAAAATTCGTGCCATCGCAGCGCTTACCCAGAGTGGTGTAACTGCATTGTTAATGTCCCGAAGAAGCTCAAAAGTGCCCATATTTGCCCTAAGTCCCCAGGAGGATACGCTTGGTAAAATGACTCTGTTTCGAGGGGTTTATCCCATAAAATTTGGGCAGGACATATTTGATCCAGAAATTGTTTTAGGTTTGGCGGAAGATGAGCTATTTAAGCGTGGGGCGGTGCGTGATGGTGATCTGATAGTGATGACCATAGGTGAGCCTGTTGGCAAAGCAGGGGGTACCAATACCATGAAAATCGTTCGTGTAGGTGATCACAGAAAATTGAGAAATCTAGAAAACACTGAAGCAAATCCAGTATCAATAAGTTCTTAATTTTTCTTATCGCAAGTTGATTTAATAAATTAAGAACGCCCTTTATCGAGATACGAATTCCTATCAACTAATTTTTATGATAAATCTGATACAAAATTTCAAATGAAGGAGACCTAAATGGCACTTGTATCATTGCGACAACTCTTAGATCATGCAGCAGAAAATGGATATGGATTGCCTGCATTTAACGTGAATAATCTCGAGCAAATTCATGCGATTATGCAGGCAGCGGATGAATGCAATAGCCCAGTGATCATGCAAGGCTCAGCCGGTGCGCGTAAATATGCTGGAGAGGCTTTTTTGCGTCATTTGATTGCAGCGGCAGTGGAAGCCTATCCACATATTCCTATTGTGATGCATCAAGACCATGGTGCTTCACCTGCAGTATGTGTAAATGCAATTCGTAGTGGCTTTTCTAGCGTCATGATGGATGGCTCTCTTAAAGAAGATGCCAAAACACCTTCATCCTATGAATATAATGTTGATGTTACCGCAAAAGTTGTCGCTATGGCGCATGCAGTCGGCGTTTCTGTTGAAGGTGAATTGGGTTGTCTTGGATCACTTGAATCCGGGATGGGAGAAGCAGAGGATGGTCATGGTGCTGAAGGCGTGCTATCTCATGATCAACTGCTGACCGATCCTGAACAAGCTGCCGATTTTGTGAAAAAAACAGGCGTGGATGCACTTGCTATTGCTATTGGCACGTCGCATGGTGCCTACAAATTTACACGAAAACCAACAGGCGATATCCTGGCTATTGAGCGTATCAAAGAAATCCACAAGCGGATTCCCAATACCCATTTAGTGATGCATGGCTCAAGCTCTGTCCCTCAAGAATGGCTTGAAATCATTCGTGAATATGGTGGCGAAATGAAAGAAACTTACGGTGTGCCTGTTGAGGAAATTCAAGAAGGTATTAAAAATGGCGTGCGTAAGGTAAATATCGATACAGACATTCGATTAGCTATGACTGGGGCAATTCGTCGGCACTTGGCTAAGAACAAAAGCGAATTTGATCCAAGAAAATTCTTGAAGGATGCGACTGCTGCTGCTAAAGAAATTTGTAAAGCACGATTCGAAGCATTTGGTAGCGCAGGGCAGGCAAGTAAAATCAAGCCTATCGGGCTAGAAGAAATGGCTAACAGATATGCAAAAGGAGAACTAAAACCTATCGTTACTTAAATAAGTACGGATAGGGTATAAAAAAGGCTGCTGGAGATTGGTTGATTATCTTGCCAAATACCAGCAGCCTTAATTTTTTGCTACGCTTTTTAATATTTATATAAAAGCAAAATGCGGTGTGTCGGCTCCGTATCTCAATAAGTTTCCCAGAAAAGGGGAGTACGGTAGAAAAGTTGCAAGGTATCCTTTAGCTCTATATTCTTTCGCTGTAATCGCTGCATATTCCATCCCAGAATGATTCCGGTAGCTTCTCGTGATATTAATGTCTTTGTTTTCGAAGCGGGGATTTCTTTAAGCAGTTTTTGGGTATTTATGCTGTCATTAATGGCACCAAGTGCATCTTGTAGTCCAGATAATGAATGGATATATTTTCTAACCTCTTTAGGAGAAAAAAGAGTTTGAAAAAATTCCACAGTATAACGTTGTTTTTTTATGCTAATACGGAGTGAGTGGAGTGATATTGCATCAAGTTTTTCAATTTCTTTCACAATATCAATGATTTGTTGATGACGATCTGTCAAAAAAGTCTTCGTGAAAGTAATTAGCACCATCTTAGTAGCGGCTGCGTTCTTCAAGGCTTGTGGTCGATCTGGGTATTTAAATATTTCTTCTAGCCATAAATTCAGTTGCAGAATCAATTTTGTATAACGCTTCGATCTGATACTATTGTGTGCAGTTTTATTGTGTTTCTTGCGTAATATTTCACTCGTTTTTATGAGCACAGCTATCCCTGCATGCTCAGCAAAATTCTTCTGAATTTTAGGAAGCTGTTCCGTAACAAAAACATCCCAGTCACGAGCTGGATTTAATTGGCGCGTTAACCATTTAAGCTCTTGTGTGAGTGATACTTCGTTTGAAGTGGCGGTGACAAAAACATCAAATGCGGTGCGGAGCCGACGCAGCGCAAGGCGCATCTGATGGAGGTATTCAACATCGCTACTTGCCAACATGCCATGCTCATTTCTGGTCAATTGATCAAGACAATTTTGCGCGATCAGAGTAAAAGCTGTAGTTAAATCCATATCAGCTTTGAGCTCGACAGGTAAGGCCTTAATTGGAGGATCTTTATGTCCTGTATAAAGCATATAGCCTCGTTCAGCCTTACTTATATTTTCCAATCTGAGTGGGAATGGAAGTATCTGGACAAGCATAAGGGCAAGTCGGAATAGTTGAACTGGCTTGCCCGACTTTAATTCAAGCTCGATTTCAGTAAATGATTCCTTTGTGTGGTCTACAATAATTTTGCCATGGTCAAGACAGAGCTCGATTTGACTACCTTCATCCATTTGCAGAATATGCGTATGGCGAGTAAATTGTGTAATGAATATCTGCCGTAGTTGTTTCCTCAACTCAGAATTGCTCAGTAATTTGATTATTCTGGGATCGCTTAATTGAGTGAAATCAAGATGATTTCTGGGAACGGGCACTTCCCATTCATTGCGCTGATGCAATCCAGAGGCGACACTACCTTCTGTTTTGATGGTTTGCACCCAGTTTTTTCCTATTTGACGTAGGCGTAGCGCGCAATGCTGCCTTTTTAAGGCTAAATCAGGTGTGTCGTAATAAATCGTATAAAGCTTTAGTTTATTAATTGGTTGGGAAATACCCAAAGTTTTAAGTAGGGGTAAATTCTGCAAATGTTTAATGCAGCTTGCGGGTAGCGATAGCTTGAGCTCGATTTCTTTAGGCATAGATCCGCGTCTTATAAATTTAGCCTTGTTTTGCTGCCGCTAGTTTTGTAAGCAATGCCTCTTGAGCAGTAAAACGCCTGCTAGAGCGGACAGATTTACGTTTGTAATGGCCGTTGGCATCCATTTCCCACGCGTGGGTGTTATCTCTAAGATAAGGTTTTAATCCTTCTGAGATTACACGCTTTTTCAGGCGTGGCTCCAGAATTGGGAAGCAGATTTCAATTCGGCGAAAGAAATTGCGATCCATCCAATCAGCACTGGATAAATAAATATTGTGCTTATTATTGTTACGAAAATAAAAAATTCGCGTGTGCTCAAGAAAGCGCCCAATGATGGAGCGCACTGTAATATTCTCTGACATGCCGGGTACACCAGGGCACAAAGCACATGCGCCTCGTATAATGAGTTGAATTTTTACCCCAGCTTGCGAAGCAGCGTATAATGCTTGAATGATATTGGGTTCCAGTAATGCATTCATTTTGGCAATGATGTTTGCAGGTTTACCTGCTTTGGCATTTTCCATTTCATTTCTAATGGCATTTAGTATTTGGCTATGAAGGGTAAAGGGGGACTGCCAGAGATGCTTCAATTTGCTAGCCTTACCCAGGCTAGTCAGTTGCAGAAAAACTTCATTGACATCGGAGCAAATTTCTTCATGGCAAGTAAGTAATCCAAAATCAGTATAGAGCCGTGCGGTTTCTGGATGATAATTACCCGTACTAAGATGCGCATAGCGACGAAGCTTGCCTTCTTCACGCCGGACTATCATTGCCATCTTGCAGTGGGTTTTGTGACCTACAACACCGTAAACAACATGAGCTCCCACTTCTTCGAGACGACTAGCCCAATTGATATTAGCTTCTTCATCAAATCGCGCCAGCAGTTCAACTACCACGGTAACTTCTTTTCCTCGGCTGGCTGCAGCGATGAGCGCTTCCATTACGTTAGAGTCTGAGCCGGTACGATAAACCGTTTGTTTGACAGCTACAACATCTGGATCCAGCGATGCTTGCTGGATAAACTGTATGACTGGCTGAAATGACTGATAAGGATGATGTAATAAAATATCGCTTTTGCGAAGCATCTGGAAAATATTTGAGATTTTCTTTTTCTGAGTGGAAAAAGGCAAACCCGGAATAAATAGAGGAAATTTCAAGTCGGGACGATCTATTTGTCCAGGAACTTGCATGAGACGTACTAGATTGACCGGTCCATTTACTTGATATAAATCATCTGCAGTTAAACTAAACTGCTCCAGTAGAAATTGGGAAATATGCTGTGGACAGTTATCCGCTACTTCGAGTCGTACCGCATTACCAAGATGCCGTTGAGGTAATTCACCTTGCAAAGCAATCCGCAAATCTTTGATTTCTTCTTCATCAACAAACAGATCACTGTTGCGGGTGACGCGAAATTGGAAACAACCTATCGGTTGCATGCCAGCAAACAGTTCACCTACGTGGGCATGGAGAATCGAGGATAAGAATATAAAGTTATATTCTTCGGTACTTACCTCCTTGGGAAGCCGTATGATGCGAGGAAGAATACGTGGTGCTTGGACTATTGCCATACCAGAATTGCGCCCAAAAGCATCTTTTCCTTCTAGTTCTACCGCAAAATTAAGACTTTTGTTTAATACGCGCGGAAAGGGGTGGGAAGGATCTAGGCCAATCGGTGTTAGCATGGGCATAAGCTCACGAAAGAAAAAAGCTTTAATCCACTCACGTTGAAAGTCGTTCCAATTACTTCTGCGGAGGAAGCGAATACCATGGTGCGCTAATTCTGGCAGGATATTTTCGTTGAGTAACTGATATTGTCGGGCAACAATTTGATGTATTTCTTCCGAAACCAATTTGAAAGTTTGGCGAGGCAGCATGCCATCTGGTCCAAAACCTGGTGTATTTAATTTGATTTGTTCTTTTAGTCCCGCGACACGAACTTCAAAAAATTCATCGAAGTTGCTACTGACAATGCAGAGAAAACGTAATCTTTCCAATAATGGTGTATCTTTGGATTCGGCCTGAGCAAGTACACGTCGGTTAAACTCGATTTGACTAAGCTCTCGGTTAAGAAATGGAATGGAGGTAGTCAAATTACTTATAACGGCTGAATCTAGCATTTTTCGGCTTATCTTGTTTTTTAGTTGTAATCTATAATCTATTAAGACAGTGGGCTATCCCTCTTGTTTCAAGCTTACTTGTCAGGTGGGATATATCCTGCTGGCTGATCAGCACCATCACCAAAAAAATAGGCCTCCATTTGTGTTGTGAGATATTTACGTGCTTTGATATCAGCAAGATTCAGACGATATTCGTTAACGAGCATAGTCTGGTGCTGGATCCATTGGTGCCAAGCTTCTTTTGATACATTCTCATAGATTCGTTTTCCCAACTCACCTGGAAGGGGAGGAAAATCCAATCCTTCCGCTTCACGTTCCAGCTTGATACATTTCACTATTCTTGCCATTTTGTTACCCGAACAAGTTAATTGAAAAAGTTATATTTTCCTCAATTATAAGTCATATTAAAACAACTGCTTGTTAAAGCAATTATTTAACTGCAGCACTTTGTAATTACATTCATTTTCATATTGATGTAATGATGATGTAATGATCTTGATGTAATAAGTATTTCCTCATCTTAGCATTTCAACATTTAAAGTGAAGCATTTTGCACAGGGGGTGGCAAAGTTGAAATTGGATGTGAGATTAAGCAGCAGCTTTAGGCGTGCTGCGAAATTTTTCTTATATTTTGTTTTGGAGAAAAAATTAACTTACAGGAACATGCCAGTGGATGATAACTTAATCGCGCATATAAAGGATATTCTTAATGTCTGACAATAAGTCTAATAAAGGTCAATTGCAACAGCTGATGAGCGCTGGCTTGCTGAATTGCGTTTTTCAGCCTATAAGTGATTTACAAGCAGGCGTTGTATTCGCCCATGAAGCATTGATCCGTGGCCCCAAAGATACGAATTTCCATAATCCTGATAAATTGTTCAAGCTGGCTGAAGAAGAAGGTCTGATTCTTGAGTTTGAGCTTCACTGTCTGCACCAAGCGCTGAACCAATGGGGGCAGTTTCCTGAGCCTGGGCGATTATTTGTGAATCTTAGCGCCAATGCTCTCTTGCAGGCTAGTTCTATTCATGGTTCCGCCTCATTAGTAAACCTCATCCGTTCTTATGGTGTGTTGCCACGCATGTTAATATTGGAGATCACAGAGCATGAGCGAACAAGTGATATGGATCGCTTTCGTAAGGAAGCTCATTATCTTAACAGCGAAGGTATCTCTTTGGCGTTAGATGATTTTGGCGACGGGCGCTCCAGTCTTAAACTATGGTCTGAAATCAAGCCTGCTTTTGTTAAAATTGACAAATATTTCACCAAGGAATTGGGGAGTCGCACAGAAAATCTGCAAATGGTGCATGCTCTCAAATGCATCGCAGAAGTTTTTGGTACTCAATTAGTGGCGGAAGGCATTGAATCCGGTAACGATTTACGAATATTACGTGACTTGCAACTGGCCTATGGTCAAGGATATCTGCTAGGGTATCCTACATCCGTTCCCGCACGGACAATAACGGCTGAATCTGCGAAAATTCTGAAGGACAAACAGATAGCGGTACTACCTCATTTGCAGCAAAATGCACGGCCAAACATACTGCGCGGCCTAAAGGTAATCAAAGCACGAGCTGTCAGCCCCGATGCTCCTAACAGTGAAGTAGAATCACTATTTCAAGCTTGTCCTGATCTGCATGCGGTAGCGGTCGTAGAAGATGAAAGGCCTATCGCGATGATTAACCGTGACCAGTTTATGAGCCAATACGCAACTATGTACTTTAGGGAGCTGAATGGTCGCAGACCGTGTAAAAAATTCGCCAATTATTCTCCTCGTCTGATTGAGTTAAATGAGGACGTAGATAACTTACTAGGCATACTGACATCGGAAGACCAGCGCTATTTGATAGAAGGATTCATCGTTACGGATAATGGCCGTTATGTTGGCTTAGGTACAGGCGAGCAGCTTGTTCGCGCCGTTACTGAGGCGCGCATAGAAGCCGCGCGCCATGCTAATCCGCTGACCTCTCTGCCAGGCAATATCCCCATTAGCTTACATATTCAGCGCTTACTGAACAATGGTACTGAATTTGTAGCCTGCTATATTGATCTGAATCATTTCAAGCCTTTCAATGACCACTATGGTTACTGGCGTGGTGATGAAATGATACGTCTGGCGGCACAAACGTGTTTGAGGTATTGTGATCCTTGTTGCGATTTTGTCGGGCATGTAGGGGGGGATGATTTTGTCATTCTGTTTCAGAGTGCTGACTGGCAACCTCGCTGCGAACGCATCATTGATGATTTTGCGGTGAAAGCGCTCACATTGTTTGATGAGATTGCGCGGCTTGCTGGTGGTATCGAAGCAGAAGACAGGCACGGAGTAGTTCGTTTCTTTCCTTGCACAACGTTGTCTGTTGGAGCAGTGTTAGTCAAGCCAAATGAGTTTGAAAAGGTGGAGCAGGTAGCCAATGCAGCGGCTATTGCTAAACATCGGGCAAAAAATAGCTCAAGTGGTTTGTATATAGCAAAACGAGAAGCCGCAATCCCAGAGAAGGCAGCGATTTAACTTAGAAATCGCTGCTAAGTTAAATCATTGCACAGCGACTGCCTGTTACTACCCCAGATTTATATTTGCTTCATGAATACTTTTGAGCGACGCTGATAATTATAAAGACTCTGTTTGCTCTTAGGTAACTTATCGGGCGTTGTTTCTGTGAAACCCCGTTCGATGAACCAATGGGCTGTGCGCGTGGTTAGGACGAATAACTTAAGACAACCTTGTGCTAAGGCTTGCTGTTCGATATGTTTGAGTAAAGTACTGGCGCAGCCAGTTTTGCGATAGTGTGGATGGACAGCAAGGCAAGCCAACTCGCAAGCACCTTCATTAGGGAAAGGGTAAAGTGCAGCACAGGCAATGATCATATTATCGTGTTCCAGAACGGTAAAATGATCAATTTCTATCTCTAATAATTCACGGCTGCGTCTAACCAGCACGCCTTCATTTTCCAGTGGTTCGATTAATTGCAAAATACCACCTATATCTTCTATTTCAGCTTTGCGTATAGTTTGCAGGGGTCCTTGCGTGATCATGCTGCCGATACCCTCATGGGTAAATAATTCCTGCAACAAAGCGCCTTCTATATGACGGCTGATCAGATGAACTCGCGCGACTCCATTTCCACAAGCATGTATTGCACAGGGGAGATATAACTGGATATCATCTGTTAAATCGATTGGCGTGCTGAATTCTTTTAGTACCGATTTTGCTTCCGCAATAGTCAATTCACGCCATAAAATGCTACGATGTTCCGTAGATTCGCGCATGATGCCAAGGGGATTCATCAGAAAAATAAGTTTTTCTGCCCCAAGCGCAATAGCTACTTCGGTCGCAACATTTTCCAGCGTGAGATTGAAGATTTCGCCAGTGGGTGAGTAGCCGAGTGGCGAAAGTAAAACGATTTCTCCATTTTCCAAACGTGTGCGGATAACTGAGGTGTTAATTTTTCGTACTTCCCCACTATATATAAGATCAATGCCTTCAAGCACACCGATTGGGCGGGCTATAACGAAATTACCGCTAGCAACATGAATGGCGGCATTAGCCATGGGTGAATTGGGTAACCCCATAGACATTAAAGCTTCGATTTCGACACGAACTTTTCCAACTGCTTCTTTAACGCATTGAAGCGTGGCATTATCTGTCACTCGTATTCCATTTACATACATCGCTGCTAAGTTATGTTGTTGTAATTGGAATTCAATTTGTGGTCGCGCGCCATGCACCAGAATCAACTGGATTCCCAGGCTTGCTAATAGATTGAAATCGTGAACCAGTTCAACAAAATTTCCATCAGCTACGACTTCGCCACCAAATGCGATCACAAAAGTTTTACTGCGAAATACTTTTATATAAGGCGCAACGGAACGGAACCAAGTGACAAAATCAGCATTGCGTGTCATGTTCAGATAATGTTGTTGTGAGTTTAATGATCACTTAGCTTTTTCATGGAGCATGTTGATCAACAGCTATTTTATTAGAAGAAAAGCAATCTCATGTATTTTGAAGCAAAAAAGCTATTGTCTATGAATGTAAAAAAACTGATTCAATAATCTCCCCATAAGGCCTGTATGGCTGCTATCGCAGCGAGTGCTGCACTTTCAGTTCGTAATGTGCGCTGGCCTAAGCAAATTGAAACAAAGCCAGTCGCATAGGCTGCTTTTTCTTCTTCTGTCGTAAATCCCCCTTCCGGTCCAATAAGCAGTAACAGGGGTGTATCAATGCTTGGCAACGAAAATTCGGATAGACGCTTATTTGCTGTGAGTGAAAGAAAAAGTTTATAAGGGGATTTATTTTCTATGTTATTTCGTTTGTTTTCAAATTGTTGACTAAACCAATCCGATAGCGTTAGCAATGGGT
The DNA here is from genome assembly GCF_033063275.1 of Nitrosomonas sp. Is37. Taxonomy (NCBI): domain Bacteria; kingdom Pseudomonadati; phylum Pseudomonadota; class Betaproteobacteria; order Nitrosomonadales; family Nitrosomonadaceae; genus Nitrosomonas; species Nitrosomonas sp. Is37. The sequence continues at coordinate 60,826 of NZ_JAWJYP010000012.1, forward strand.
GTAGTTTCGGAATACGATTTCTACCACATTGTTCACAGGCAGCAATGATTACTTGTTGCCAATGCAATTGTCGTTTATTTGCACGTTCTTCTGAAAGCCTTACAATACTGCGAGTTGCTGTAATAGGCTGAATACAGTTAACACCGAGCTCTACCGATTTTTGTATGATCCAATCCATTTTCTCATTAGAACAAACAGCTTGTACCAAGCTGATAGAAAGAGGTGATTCACGTTCGATTGCGTGAAATTGCGAGAGAATCACCGTACTACCCGATTTATCAATATGATGGATTGATCCTGAAAATTCACCACCTTCTCCATTAAACAAAATCACTTTGTCACCTTGCTTAAGGCGTAACACGCGCGTGGCATGATGGCCTGTATTTATAGGCAAGGTGATAATTTGATCCAGTATCATAGGGCCAGGATAATAAAAACGTGCAGTCATGATGGATAGCGGTCTAAGAACAGGCTAATTATGATTCCATGATAATATAGCAAAGACTAACAAGACCTACGATAAGGAGAAAAATTATGGCAAGTCTTGAAACACCTGTTTGTGATTTTGGCTGGAAAGCAATTGATTTTGATTTGCCTGGAGTAGATGGCAAACGTTATAACCTAGCTGCTATAAAAGGTGAGAATGGATTACTAGTGATGTTTATTTGCAATCATTGCCCTTATGTCAAAGCAGTACGCGATCGTATCATACGGGACGTAAAAGAGCTGGCGGGATACGGTATAGGTGCGATCGCTATTATGTCGAATGATCCTAAGGATTATCCAGAAGATTCTTTTGACAACATGGTTAAAGTGGCCAAAGAGTATGGCTATCCTTTTCCTTACGTATGGGATGAAACCCAGAAAATTGCCAAAGCCTATGGAGCAGTTTGTACACCGGATTTTTTTGGTTTCAATAATCGTCTAGAACTTCAGTATCGTGGACGATTGGATGCCTCTCGCAAGGAGGCGGCACCTAATGATGCGCGTCGTGACTTATTCGAGGCAATGGTGCAAGTTGCTCAAACGGGGCAGGGCCCTAAAGATCAAATACCGAGTATCGGCTGCTCGATCAAATGGCGAGATTAATATGCTGGAACAAGTCATTGCCGTCGTAAAAGACGTTGCACAAGAGGAAATTATGCCTCGATATATGCAAGTGGTGCGCCAGCGTAAAGCGGATGGTAGCTTTTATACTGAAGCTGATTTAGTAGCACAGGAAGTTTTACTGGATAAACTCCAAAAAATTTATCCTGTTGCAGTAATGGGTGAAGAAATGTCCATACAGGAACAACATGCCCAATGGGAAGCGGGAGATGCTGGGCTCTGGAGTGTTGATCCAATTGATGGTACCTCCAACTTTTTTAATGGCCTTCCTTATTTTGGGGTTTCCGTCGCATTGATGCGTAAAGGGCGGAGTATTTTGGGTGTTGTCTACAATCCTGTTACAAAAGAATTGTTTTATGCAGAAAAAGGTAAGGGCGCTTATCTTAATGGGATTCCATTGCCGTTGAGAAATCGTGAGACTCATCTGCGAAATGCGATAGCTAATGTCGATCTTAAGCGCCTTGATCGTAAATTGGCTGAGAAGATAGCTGCATATCCTCCCTATGCGTCACAGCGTAACTTTGGTGCTTGTGCTCTAGAATGGTGTTATACCGCTGCGGGCTATTTTGATTTGTATCTCCACGGCGGTCAGAAACCTTGGGATTATGCGGCGGGCTGTCTGATTTTGGAAGAAGCGGGCGGCTCCATGTGTAGCTTCGATCAGGATGATTATTGGGCAGGATCACCCTGGAGGCGCTCAGTGATTGCCGCGCTTGATCCTACATTGTTTAGGCAATGGCGTGATTGGGTGAGGGCGCATCATCAGAATAACGAAGCTTCTGCGGTGTAAGATGTTTTGTAGCAATCAAAAACTCAAAAAGAACAGATTGCAGCAGTGAAAATTCTTATTTTAGGAGCTGGACGAGTTGGCTCTACCGTTGCCGAAAGTTTGGTAAGTGAGGCAAACGATATCGCTGTGGTTAATATTGCCGCAAAGTAGCTAGCCTTGTTGCACGATCGAGCATTACAGGTGCTTGATTTTACTTCTGATAAAGTGAGTCTGATTGCTGTAAGGGCACTACAAAGAGTCATTGGTAGGACATTAACTACAGGCATTACGTAAGCATGTTCCCAATATCGATACTCGGATGGCAGCGATATTTTACAAAGATCATCCCATTATTCCTGAAAGAAGCCAATCCAATTATCTTTGTAGTATTCGTATTCTTATTTATTTAGCAAGCATGATTCTCATGATTTTGGTTCTGATATTAAGCGGTTTGGGCGAATGACAGTCTTTTCAGCCACAGCTGCAAGTATCAATAATCTGGGACCAAGACTCAATCAAACTGGATTAGCAACAATCTATGCTTCCTTGACAGATTTCCAGATCTGGTTCAGTAGCTTTGCCATGTTACTGGGAAGACTAGAGTTTTATACTCTTTTGATTATATTTACAGCTGCTTTCTGGAGAAAATAGTTTACTCAATACGATGGTAATAATGTCTTTAATTTTACATTAAAAACCTTCACATGAATAAGGTTTACATATACTATTATTACAGTAATGATGATTTATATTGCCAATTTATGTATTAGATTTAAAAGATTTGTATATATTTTTATATAGTTAAATAACTTCAGAAAGAATCGCTTGTTGCCGCATTTCGAGTTCATATTGTAGTACTGTATTTCTACACATTTCTTAAAAGCTATCCTTAGGCATATATTATTCAGGAAATTACCAATTACTTTGGTAATTTAATATGATTTTTTAGAAATAACTAAATTTAGGTTAATAATTTATTCCAATTTGGAAAATAGTTTGCAATATATAAGCTATGAATGACGAAAAGAAATACGATATTAATGTATCGGTCAGTACCGCATATCTGCCCGAACAATCAGATGAAGAAGCGGATCGCCACGTATTCTCTTATACCATTACTGTTTCCAACACAGGAAATGTGGCGTCGCAATTAATAAGCCGCCATTGGATCATTACTAGTGGAGATGGTAATATTCATGAGGTACGAGGCTTAGGTGTAGTGGGAGAGCAACCACTGATTAAACCTGGTGATAGTTTCGAATATACAAGTGGTACAATGATTCCCTCCCTAGCCGGCACAATGAAGGGAAGTTATCAGATGGTCGCTGAGGATGGTTTTCATTTTACCGTAGATATTCCTGAATTCATTTTGAGTGTTCCAAGAGTGCTTCATTAAATTTCTAACAAATCAGAGTGACCCTGAGCTTCCTCGATAAATGTTTTTTCCAAAGATGCTGTTTGGATAATTCTTATAGCAAGGAAATTTCGTTTCTAAAATTTGACAGCAAAATTAGTTGGAGACAGTCTGCATAGTATGCATCCTGGCACACTTTTCCTTATACCAGCCCCATTGGGAGAAGCAGAGCTTGCTGACATCATTCCTGTAAATGTGCAGCAGCGTATTACCTGTCTCAAATATTTTATTGTTGAGCATCCAAAGTCTGCTAGACATTTCCTGAAGAGAATTGAAGGTATGCGACCTTTACAGGAGATTGAGATGCAGGTATTAGATGAGCATACTCGATCTAATGAGCTAGACCGACTACTTCAGCCATTACTTGCAGGAAATGATATAGGGTTATTATCTGAAGCGGGTTGTCCAACCGTTGCTGATCCAGGAGCAAATCTTGTGCGAATTGCACATCAAAAGAATGTGCCTATTGTTCCGCTTGTGGGGCCATCATCCATTTTATTAGCGTTAATGGCATCTGGATTGAATGGGCAAAGTTTTCGTTTTCATGGTTATTTGCCCATAAAAAACGAACTGCGTCTCAAAACAATTATCCAATTAGAGGAAGAATCAGCAAGGGCTAATCAAACCCAAATCTTTATAGAAACGCCATATCGAAATCAGAAATTGTTGGAGATACTAATCCAGAACTGCAATGATGAAACCGATTTATGTATTGCCAGTAATCTTACTTTAAAAGATGAATATATTGCTACAAAGAAAATCAAGGAATGGAGAAGTTACCTACCAGAAATCAATAAGAAACCTGCGGTTTTTTTATTGCGCAGATAATTTGAAAAATTCTCTTGTCAGCTAGCAAAAATGAGTGCTGCTGTTACCATTGATTTATAAATCAGCTAATTATTCGTATATGCTAAACATCTTTTAGCATCATTCTTAATCCTGGTAACAGCAATTTAATAGTTTGATGTTCCTTATAAAGCCTATCCACTATATTGAAATTGATTCATTTACTTTTTTTGAATAAACTCAATCTTATAACCATCAGGATCTTCAATAAATGCAATGACAGTAGAGCCGTGTTTCATTGGGCCAGCCTCACGCGTTACTTTTCCCCCTAAATTTTTTACTTTTTCACACATTTCATAAGCATTATCTATTTCTATTGCAATATGACCAAATGCTGTTCCAAGATCATATTTTTCTACACCCCAATTGTAAGTTAATTCTAAAACAGCATTTTCTGATTCATTTTGATAACCTACAAATACCAATGTGAATTTTCCATCTGGATATTCTTTCTGGCGCAAAACTTTCATACCCAGAATTTTGGTATAGAAATGAATAGATTTTTCGAGATTTCCTACCCTCAGCATCGTGTGAAGTATGCGCATTATATTTTTACCATTTCAAAGTCTTCTTTACGTGCGCCACATTCAGGGCAAGTCCAATTAATGGGTACATCTTCCCATCGTGTTCCAGGAGGAATTCCTTCGTGAGGTGAACCTTCGGCTTCATCATAGATATAACCACAGATCAAACACATGTATCGGTGATAAATCTGATTTTCATCGGTAGGCATGATAGATCAAAATATCCTTTTAAGTTAAAATTATATTTTACGGTATTATTGCATGTCCCAACCACCCCCAAAAGTATTATCATTTGCTGCAAGCGATCCGAGCGGCGGAGCAGGTATACAGGCTGATATTCTCACATTAGCAAGTATGGGTTGTCATCCACTTTCAGTTATTACCGCGGTAACAATCCAAGATACTGTTGGCGTTGAGAATATAATGGCGCTGGATTCTGAGTGGGTTGCAGATCAGGCTCGTATCGTGCTAGAAGATATGCCAGTAGATGCTTTCAAAATAGGCTTGCTTGGCAGTGTTGAAGCTGTCGTAGCCATTGCTGAAGTGATTGCTGATTATCCAAATATTCCAGCGGTTCTTGATCCGGTGCTTGCTTCTGGTCGCGGCGATCCACTTGCTAATGAGCAAATAATTACGGCCATACGCGATTTATTAATTCCACAAGTTACGATTATTACGCCAAATAGTATAGAAGCAAGGCGATTGGTACTTGAGAATGAGGATGAATTAGAGGTTATTGACTTAAAACAGAGTGCCGAGCGGTTATTACAGATGGGATGTGAATATGCCCTGATTACGGGTACTCATGAAAATACAACTAAGGTAATTAATACGCTATATGATACTAACGGAGTTATCCGTGCGGATGAATGGCAGCGATTACCAGGTTCTTATCACGGATCGGGGTGTACGCTCTCGTCAGCGATTGCCGCTTCTCTCGCACATGGATTGCCTATTGCTGAAAGTGTTTATGAAGCACAAGATTATACTTGGCATGCACTTAAATCAGGGTTTCGTCCTGGGATGGGTCAATATTTGCCAGATAGATTCTTCTGGGCGTGTGATGAGAGTGATCTAGAAGAGAAAAAATAGCTGCTTTTAATGATATCTCACGAAATTAATGGCTTATATGCCATTACACCTGATATTACGGATACAACACAACTATGTGTGATGACGCGTCAGGCACTCACAGCTGGTATTCAATATGTTCAATATCGAAATAAAATCGCTGATTACAGGCTGCGCCTGACTCAGGCAAGCGCGCTATCCAAGCTTTGTAAGCAATATAGTGCCATCTTAATCATTAATGATCATTATGATTTGGCTATAGAAGTCGATGCAGACGGAATACATATTGGAAGAGAAGATATCACTATTATTGATGCTAGAAATTATCTAGGGCAAAACAAAATTATTGGCGTGTCCTGTTATAATCAGCTGGAGCTGGCTCTTGAGGCAGAAAGACAGGGCGCTGATTATGTTGCATTTGGTGCTTTTTTTCACTCAAAAACTAAAACTAATACGGTAAGAGCACCAATTGATTTGTTGTCTGAGGCAAAGAAGAAACTGAACATTCCCATCGTTGCAATTGGTGGCATTACTTTGGCTAATGCTGCTTCACTCATCATTCATGGAAGTGATTCTATTGCTGTTAGTCATGGGTTATTTGGTACTCAGAATATTCAATCTGTTGCAAAAAAATTTAACCAGTTATTTTTGAGGGCTGAACAGGCTTTTTCTCCATCATTTTAATGACGAGTAAGTAAATGACTTCACTTAATCAACAATTATATGAATTATCCCAGAAATATATTCCTGGGGGTGTTAACTCACCTGTGCGCGCTTTTAAATCTGTTGGTGGCACGCCTGTTTTTTTTAAACGTGGCCAAGGTGCTTATTTTTGGGATGTAGATGAAAAATCCTACATAGATTATGTCGGATCATGGGGACCGCTTATCCTTGGTCATGCTCATCCCAAAGTGGTCAAAGCAGTTCAGGAAGCAGCACAGAATGGATTATCCTTTGGTGCTCCTACTGAAACAGAACTAGAAATTGCTGAGCTGCTTTGCAAATTGCTTCCTTCGATAGAACAAGTGCGGTTGGTGAGTTCAGGTACCGAAGCTGGAATGAGTGCTATTCGCTTAGCACGTGGCTATACAGGTAGAAGTCATATTATTAAATTTGAGGGCTGTTATCACGGTCATGATGATGCCCTGTTGGTAAAAGCGGGTTCTGGTGCATTGACCTTTGGTCATCCTAGCTCAGCAGGTGTTCCAGCTGAAACTGCAGCACATACCATTGTACTAAGCTATAACGATGTTGCTGGTCTGGAAAAAACCTTTAATGAATTTGGCAAGGAAATTGCCGCCGCTATCGTTGAGCCAGTGGCAGGGAACATGAATCTGGTAAAAGCAGAGCCAGATTTTTTATTAGCCTTAAGAAGGCTATGCACGCAACATGGTAGCGTCCTGATTTTTGACGAAGTAATGACAGGTTTTCGCGTTGGTCTGGAATGTGCCCAAGGACTTTATCAGATTAAACCTGATCTTACGATACTAGGTAAAGTGATAGGTGGGGGTATGCCTCTGGCTGCATTCGGAGGACGACGGGATATTATGCAGTGCCTGGCTCCACTTGGTGCGGTATATCAGGCAGGTACTTTATCTGGTAATCCTGTTGCGGTTGCAGCTGGATTGGCAACGCTTCGCGAAGTGCAAGCGCCTGGATTTTATGAAACGCTTGCAGCTAAAACGCAACAGCTGACTCAGGGTTTGACAGTCGTTGCGAACAAATACGGTGTGAATTTTTGTGCCCAATCTGTTGGTGGCATGTTCGGTTTATATTTTTGTAAAGAACTGCCCAAGAGTTTTGCAGAAGTAATGGCATGCGATAAAAAAGCATTTAATCGCTTTTTCCATGCTATGTTACAAGAGGGGATTTATTTTGCACCATCTGCGTTTGAGGCTGGTTTTGTCTCTGCTATACACAATAGCGAAGACATTGACAAAACATTGTTTGCAGCTGAACGAATTTTTAGTTCTTGGGTATAGGAATGTTAAATTACCCCATCAGGGGTAATTTAACAATTTTTTAATATAAAACTATACTTACTTTTACAGCAGAATCTCAGTTTATTGTAACGTTGCAATATATTCGGCTACAGCTCTTATTTCCTTCGCACTCATGCGTAATACCACCTTTTGCATGGAGCTATTAATGTCGTTAGCGCGAGCTCCCTGATAAAATGCTTCTAATTGTGAAACCGTATAGGCTGGTTGCTGGCCTGCCAGTTTAGGATAATGAGGAGGGATACCTGCTCCGTTAGGGGAGTGACAGCTGGAACAAGCTGGCACATTATTTTCTAAATTGCCACCATTATATATTCTTTTACCTATTTCTAGTAATGATTTATCACCATCACTAATGATTCCAGGTTTGGTTTTTTGTTGAGCATAATAAGCACCGAGATTCTTCATATCATCCGCAGTGAGTGCTGCAACCATAGAGGCCATCACCGGGTTATCACGTTTTGCAGGTGAATCACCTTCTACCTTGAAATCCATTAGTTGCTTGGTGATATACTCCGCATGCTGGCCAGCAAGAGTCGGGTTGCTTGGAATAACGCTATTGCCATCGGCATTATGGCAGCCAGCGCAAACACCCATAGCAATTTCTTTGCCTTTTTCAGGATCACCATGAGTACCAGGCGTATCGGCAAAAATTTGATGTGAAAATATAAATGCAAAAATGACTGCAGTATTTTTAATGACTTTCATATTTAGAAGGATTGATGATTTTAAGGTTTTCATAAAAAGAAAAGCGCTGAATTTAACCCGCATTCTAACAAGGTTTATTAATAACAGTAAACGGTTATAGTTAATAATCCATCAGAATGAAAATATTTTTCTTCTCATTAATGTTTGTTAATAGAGGAAATTTTTGATGATTATTCAGCTAGGATCAAATCAGATAAATAAAAGTGCATGTCTTACAATGACATCCAGAAAAAATAAAATTGTTATCTTCGAGAGTAGCATGCAAAATATAAAATATATTTGGTATTGATTTGTATCGAGTCAGAGCAGATATTCTAAAAATAGAGTAGGCAGCTATTTAAGTGAGTTGCCTGCAGGAGAGATCGTTAAGTATGGGTAAACTTCTTTTTCTCAAACCACAGAATGCGAAATCGAAAGACAAATTAATAAGTAGTGGAAATTTAATATACCTTATACCCTATCATTCGACATACTACGTGACCAGTCAGTAGTGGCGCAATTGATGAAGGAACTGAAAAGCAAGGGTATTTCAAACATAAATATTAATAAATTGAATTTTGAGCAAGTAAAATTTATTCTTCTCAATTCCCTTAAAGAAGTAAAAAAACTCTTATGTTCGTCCAACAGTTTCCTGATAGTAAACTGGAAATACTAGAATGGGAGTACTTTAGTGACAGAAATAAGCTCTAAAATATAAAAAATGAAGAATTTTGTTATGTAATAATTGGATTATTGAGAAAAAATATTGTGACGGTTCATATAAAAACTCCTGAAGAAATTGAGAAAATGCGGATAGCCGGAAGATTAGCGTCTGAGGTGCTTGATTACATTACACCTTATGTTGCTCCGGGTATTACGACTGGTGAGCTTGATAAGCTTTGCCACGACTATATGGTCGATGTTCAAAAAACTATACCTGCGCCACTTAATTATGCTCCCCCAGGGTATAGTCCTTTCCCCAAATCAATCTGTACCTCAGTTAACCATCAGGTTTGTCATGGCATACCAGGAGATAAAAAATTGAAAGAGGGGGATATCGTCAATATTGATGTGACGGTAATCTATAATGGATATCATGGTGATACCAGCCGCATGTATTATGTTGGACAACCATCGATACAGGCCAGGCGCTTGTGTGAGGTGACTTATGAATCGATGTGGCGGGGGATAGAAGAAATCAGGCCTGGTAAACATTTGGGCGATATTGGTCATGTCATTCAGCGCATGGCTGAGGGTGCGGGTTATAGCGTAGTAAGAGAATTTTGTGGTCATGGTATTGGTGCAAAATTTCATGAGGATCCCCAGGTTCTTCATTATGGTCGTCCTGGAACAGGTCTGATGCTTAAAGCCGGCATGATTTTTACAGTAGAACCTATGATCAATGCGGGTAAGGCGGCCATCCGTGCGCTACCTGATGGTTGGACAGTGATTACGAAAGATCGCAGCTTATCAGCCCAATGGGAACATACAGTGTTGGTTACCGAGAATGGTTATGAGATATTAACAATATCAACAGGCTCTCCACCCAAACCAACCTCTTATCGTTTTGCTACCTGAATACCTGGCTTAATTGTATATAAAAAATCTTTGATAACAGATTCCAATAATGTTCCGTCAAAATAATCGTGCTACTACTCAAATTCGCCCGGTCAAGATTACTCGTCGTTATACCAAGCATGCTGAAGGAGCTGTACTCATTGAATGTGGAGATACCAGAGTCGTGTGTACTGCAAGTATTGCCGACAAAGTTCCTCCCTTTCTTAAGGGATCAGGGCAGGGATGGCTGACTGCTGAGTATGGTATGCTGCCCTGCTCGACGAATGAGCGTATGCAGCGAGAAGCTGCAAAAGGCAAACAATCAGGGCGTACCATGGAGATTCAACGCTTGATAGGGCGGGCATTACGCTCAATCATTAATTTGGAGGAATTAGGAGAGCGAACCATTCAGATTGACTGTGACGTCATACAAGCAGATGGTGGAACCAGGACAACAAGTATTACTGGTGCATTTGTAGCGCTATATGATGCAGTCGAATTTCTACTGGCACAGCACTTAATCGTAAGCAATCCAATTCGAGATCACGTTGCAGCTATCTCAGTGGGCATGCATGATGGTGTGCCTTTGGTTGATCTGGATTATTCCGAAGATTCTACTTGTGATACTGATATGAATGTTGTGATGACAGGAAGTCTCGATTTGGTAGAAGTACAAGGAACCGCTGAAGGCGCAGCATTCAGTCGGAAAGAGCTGAATGCTATGTTAGATTTGGCTCAACAGGGAATACAGGAACTGATCACCTTGCAAAAAACGGTACTTGCATTGGATTAATTAAACTATGCAAGAGCTCGTCATTGCTAGTAATAACTCAGGCAAGCTAAGAGAAATACAACAATTACTTGCGCCGCTTGGAATTGTAGTCATACCCCAATCGAATTTAGGGGTGACTGAAATTGAAGAGCCTTACAGCACCTTTGTTGAGAATGCGCTTGCCAAAGCACGTCACGCTAGCCGAGTTACTGGTTTACCTGCACTTGCAGATGATTCTGGTATTTGTGTCAATGTTCTGGGCGGTGCGCCCGGTGTATTTTCTGCCCGCTATGCAGGGGAGTCTAGGTCAGACGAACGTAACAATCAAAAACTAATCAGTATATTGAAAAATCAACCAGATCGGCGTGCCTATTACTATTGTATTATCGTCTTGGTAAGGCACGCCGACGATCCACAGCCAATTATCGCCGATGGTAGCTGGCATGGCGAGATCATGCTGGAGCCGCGTGGGGAAGGGGGGTTTGGATACGATCCGTATTTTTTCTTGCCCGAATTGAATAAAACAGCGGCAGAGCTTCCCATGGAGCAAAAGAATCTGATCAGCCATCGTGGAAAAGCGCTCAGAAAGTTAAGCGAGTTTCTCGCGTTTACTAAACTCTGATCATTTTTGCATCGAGAATAAGCATTTGATTGATCATGACAGCAACTATTTCTGTTTCATCCCTATTTAGTACGCAATCGCCCAAACTCACAGCTTTACCGCCATTGAGCCTTTATGTTCACATTCCATGGTGTGTTAAAAAATGCCCATATTGTGATTTTAATTCGCACGAAATTGGCAAAAAGGGGAATGCATTGCCTGAAGATGAGTATGTATCAGCACTTATCCGTGATCTGGAAATGGCATTACCTCAAATCTGGGGGCGACCTGTCAGCAGCGTGTTTCTGGGGGGGGGGACGCCTAGTTTATTAAGCGCACAAGCTGTTGATAAAATTCTTACCCACGTAAGAATGCTATTGCCACTAGAGCTTTCTGCCGAAATTACACTGGAAGCCAACCCCGGTACGTTCGAGGCACAAAAATTTGCAGATTTCCGTGCTGCGGGGATCAATCGTCTGTCTATCGGTGTTCAAAGCTTCAATCCCAGGCACTTGCAAGCACTGGGGCGAATACATGATGATAAAGAAGCGCATCATGCAATCGAGATTGCATTAAAAAATTTTGATAACGTGAACCTTGATCTGATGTATGCATTACCAGATCAAACCTTGGAAGAAGCACGTCATGATATTGCATTTGCATGCGCATCAGGGGTTCAACATATATCAGCTTACCATCTGACACTGGAACCTAATACGCTATTTTATCGCTTTCCCCCTACGTTGCCAGATGATGATCTCGCTGCAGAGATGCAATTGATGATTGAACAGACAGTATCAAGTCGGGGTTACGCAAACTACGAGATTTCGGCATTTGCCAAGCCTAATTATCAATCACGTCACAATCTAAATTACTGGCAATTTGGCGATTATTTGGGGATCGGTGCGGGGGCGCACAGTAAAATTAGCTTCCAGCATAAGATAATACGACAAATGCGCTATAAACAACCCAGGCAATATCTTACGAAAATTTTAGCCAAGGATGGCGCCTTAGGTGATCCGATACAATCTGAACACGAAATTCAAGGGGAAGATCGAGCATTTGAATTCATGATGAATGCGCTTCGTTTAATCAGTGGCTTCCAGGTCGAAAGCTTTCAGGCACGAACTGGCTTGCCCATTACCGCTATCCAACAACAACTGAAAGAAGCAGAGCAACGAGGTTTAATCAGCTGGGATCATCATTGCATCATGCCATCGTTAACCGGTAGACGTTTTTTGAATGACTTACTGCAGATTTTTTTACCAGAAAAGCGTAAAAATTGTATCCAGATCAATGATTAATATAAATTATTCTTAATCATCAAATTTTGTAATTCCAGAGAAGTATAACCGGCAAGGGTAAATCTAATGGCTTACGTGAAACTCGAAGATGTTGTCGAGAATATGCTGAATGTAGGCGCCAAAAAAGCAGTGCTTTCAGTTAAGGATATGCTGATTCGTGGTTCTTTAGCTGGCGCTTTCCTCGGTTATGCAACGAGCCTCGCTGCTGTCGCTACGACACAAACTGGACTGGGTATTGCCGGCACCATTATTTTTCCTGTCGGTCTAGTCATGATTGTTCTCCGCGGACTTGAGCTGGCGACTGGAAATTTTGCTTTAATACCCATTGCCGTCAAGGATGGCAGAGCTCAATTCAACCGCCTGATTCATAACTGGTTCTAGGTATTGATTGGTAATCTAATAGGAAGTGTATCGTATGCATTTCTTTTTTTCTGGTAGTAACCAAAGCAGGTCATATTGATCCCACAACCATCGATATGGCGATGAGGATAGTAGCAACAGCTGAGCAAAAAACAATTGCTTATGCTGACATCGGATTAGGTGGCACTATTTCTGCGTTTACCAGCGCGATACTTTGTAACTGGATGATGGCATTAGGTGCTGTTATCGCATTTACGTCAACCACGACGGGTGGCAAAATTGCTGCCATTTGGTTACCTATCATGACTTTTTTTGCATTGGGCTATGAGCATGCCATTGTAAATATGTTTGTCATCCCTGCAGGTATGTTATTAGGGGCAAACATTACGATTACTGACTGGTGGCTTTGGAATGGATTTCCAGTCATTTTGGGTAATATCGTAGGAGGAATGATTTTTACCGGTTTTGCACTTTATTTGACAGGCGCAAGACATAAAGAATAATGTTCAATTAAGTTACCCCCGGTTTTGCCGGAGTACTTGGTACAGTTTCTTTAAATACGGAAAATAGTGCACTTCGATGGAGTGGCGTGGGTGTCGGATAAATTGCTGTTCTAAATATTTACCTTCAATGTATGCCTGTTCACGCCAGTTCATTGGGAGTTGTATTTTATTGGTAATCAGTTGAGCAGTTAGCTTGGCTTGGATCTCAGAAAGTGGCCATATGCAGCCCTGTGGTTGAATCAATCCGATAAAAATCAGAGTGGGGTGCTTAGGATGAAACATCCGAAGATAGAGCGGAATGTTGGTTACATTTTCCCAGTTAATGAAAGTCGAATCAAAAAAAGGAAAACTAATCTTATAACCGGTGGCCGCTATGATCACGTCGTATCTAGCAGAAGAGTCATCAGCAAAAAATACGGTTTGGCCTGAAATTTCTTTGATCCCCTGACGGGGATGTACTTTCCCATGCCGTATTTTGTCTAGTAATTCAGAGTTGATGGTGGGATGGGCTTGGGTGGGTGAAAAATCTGGTTTGGGTAATTGATAATCACGGTAGCGTCCAATCTGAATACGAAGAGAAATCTTCTGGAATATGTCTTGGATATTTTGTGGTAACCATTGAAATGAAGCAGCGAAAGAATCGGTAGGTTGTCCCATAACAAACTTGGGAATAATATACTGTGGGGAGCGGAGACTGATATCCACTCGTGCAGCAACACGGCTAGTTTCAACAGCACAATCACAGCCAGAGTTGCCAGCACCCACTACCAATACCTGTTTGCCTTCAAATTCCCGATTCGATTTGTAGTCGTGGGCATGTAGATATTCTCCCATGAAATCATCCTTCCAAGAAGGGGAGCGTGGTACCGAATGATGGCCATTGGCTATCAAAAGATAATCAAAATCTGCCCTGGTACCATCATTCAGATACAGCCGCCAGCCTTCTTTTTCGATTCTTTCTACATGGAGCACAGTAGTATTAAATCGAATATATTTTTCCAGATGAAAATGCTTGGTATAGGCTTGAAAATATGCAAGTACCTGCTGATGACTTGGATAATCAGGATAATCATCGGGCATCGGGAAGTCGCTGAACTGCGACATCGATTTGCTGGAAATAATATGAGTTGTTTCGCAAATGCTGCTATGGCTCTTGTTGGCCGTAAATATCCAATTTCCACCAATCTGGTCATTTTTCTCGAAGCAAGTAATTTCTTCTAGACCAGCTTCAATCAAATTTTTTATGGTAGTCAGGCCAGAACAGCCTGCACCGATAATAGCAATTCTCATAAACTATTAAACTTGGATTTCTCAGTAGGACGGGATGGAGTATGTGATTTTATTATAGACTTTCCGGTCAGGGCCTGGGTGGAGTACATGAGCATTTCTAGCTGACCGCACAAATTTAACTAAACAGCGTACACATAAATACATCGTATTACTTAGAACCACTTTATAGCAAAGGCAGTAAAAGCAGGATAACAATAATTTTGATCAGCAGTATCTGAAGTTGAATGGGATAGGATAAAAGAGTGCTGAGAGTTATCTGGTTTTGCAATAAGGAGCGGATTCAAAAAGAAACCTGTATTGACGTTATTTTCTGGTAAAAATTAAATCCCACACGCTATGTCCTAATCGTAAACCACGTTGCTCAAATTTTGTGAGTGGGCGATATTGGGGGCGCACGACGAAATCAGTTGTCGTATTGGTAAGGAATACTTCGTTATTAAGAACAAATAAAATCTGCTCAGCATAGTCTTTCCAATCGGTGGCAACATGAATATAACCACCGGATTTCAAATATTTGCATAAAAGTGAAACAAAAGCAGGTTGAATTAACCGGCGCTTATGATGTCGCGCTTTGGGCCAGGGATCGGGAAAAAAAATATGAATACCGTCGAGTGATTCAGCTGGCAACATGTGCTGCAAAACTTCGACTGCATCATGTTGAATAATGCGTAAGTTCGTCAATTCAAGTATTTTGATTTGACTAAGTAGACTACCTATTCCTGGTGTATGAACTTCTAGCGCTACATAGTCATTTTGGGGGTGTTGTTGAGCAATAGTGGCTGTGGCTTCTCCCATGCCAGAGCCTATTTCCAGAATTTTGGGGGTGCTGCGTCCAAAAACCTTTTCAAGATTTAGTTGTTTTGTAGAAAAAGGAATTCCGAATTCTGGTAACAGCGTTTCATAGGCATTGCGCTGGGCATTTGAGATACGGCCCTGGCGAAGTACATAACTACGAATAGAGCTCACTGATGACAAAATATCGTCGTTTAAATTAATTTTATATAGTTAGATGAAAGATCACTTCGACTGGGCTGGTAAAATGCCTTCAAGCGGTGAACTTGGATTTGCGCTATAAGGTTTTTTTGCCATGCGCCCCGCTAGATAGGCTTCGCGGCCTGCTTCTACAGCTTTACGCATGGCTGAGGCCATCATAATTGGATTTTGTGCAGTAGCGATAGCAGTATTCATTAACACACCATCACAGCCCAGTTCCATCGCGATTGCTGCGTCAGATGCAGTTCCAACACCGGCATCTACCAAAACAGGGATTTTGGTGTTATCAATGATAATCTGCAAATTCCATGGGTTGAGAATACCCATTCCAGATCCTATTAGTGACGCTAAAGGCATAATGGCGACACAACCAATTTCTTCCAACTGCTTAGCAACAATAGGATCATCCGAGGTATAAACCATTACTTGAAAATTCTCCTTGACAAGAATTTCTGCAGCCTTAATGGTTTCTACCACATTAGGGAATAATGTCTTTGGATCACCGAGTACTTCTAGTTTTACCAGGGAGTGTCCATTAAGCAATTCTCTTGCAAGCCGTAAGGTGCGGATTGCCTCATCTGCTGAATAACAACCAGCAGTATTAGGTAGCAATGTATATTGAGTCGGTGGCAGAACATCCAGCAGATTGGGCTCGTTAGGATTTTGTCCAATGTTAGTCCGCCGGATTGCTATGGTTATGATTTGTGCGCCACTGGCTTCAATGGCAGCCCGGGTTTCGTTGAAATCTTTATATTTGCCAGTACCGACCAAAAGTCGGGATGAGTAATGTTTATCAGCAACGATGAAATCATCCATGAAATCAGCTTTTATTGAAATTGTAGGTTGCATGTAGAATAGCAAAACGTTTGATATTGATTTGATATTCGAATTAATGTAAAAAATTATCCTCCACCCACTGCCACAACAATTTCTAGTTGATCTCCATCAGACAGTGTTTGTTCGGAAAATTGACTTCGAGGGACGATTTCACCATTACGCTCGATAGCGATACGCTTATTCTGTAGCGACAGGTGTTCAACTAGTTGCTGAAGGCTTAAAGAGTTGTCAAAATGCTGAGGTTGACCATTAATGGTGACTTGTAACATTTGAAATACGTTTTTAGTGTAAGGTAAACTCAAAGATTCATTTAATTATATAATTTTATCATGCGGGTGTAGCTCAATGATAGAGTAGAAGCTTCCCAAGCTTACGACGAGGGTTCGATTCCCTTCACCCGCTCCATTGTCATTTTATGGCAATAAAAGCATGCGGGGTGTGGCTTATTGATAATATAATATCAGTATTTTGATCAAATAATCTCGGATCGTCTTGATGATTAAAATCCTACAGGGACAGTTCTACTGTTTTTTAGCAATTGTTTTGCTAGTAGCAAGCGATTCAGTGTTAAGTGATAATAAAACCGATCAGCCTGAGCTACGTGATAATAAAACCGATCAACCTGAGCTGCGACATATCCTTGGATGGGTAGAATCTATTCGATTGGAGCCATGGGGTCTGAAAATGCTTGCCCGTATAGATACTGGGGCAAATACCTCGTCCATGAGCGCACGTGATATTCATCAATTTAATAAAGGAAATAAAGATTGGGTGCGATTTACTCTCGATTTTGGAACTGAAAAGGGTAAACCTAATCGGACTATCGAAATTGAACGTCCTATCCTTCGTTCACATAAGATAAAACAACATAGCGGAATTCCACAAGTACGCCTTGTTGTTGCGATGGACATTTGTTTAGCAAACGAAGTACGTAATGTTGAATTTAATCTTATCGATCGTCGAGCCTTAAATTATCCCATTCTGCTTGGACGCAGAGCGCTTGCGGGTGTTGCTCTGGTTGATTCGTCGCGCACTCATCTTAGTAAGGCTGATTGCGGTCACGTAAAGAAAAAGAAGAAAAAGCATGATCAACCAGATGAGTTGACTATCCCTGAATGAGACAGCTTCATTTATTACTCCTGGTTATAGTATTGTGTGCGATAGGGCTAGGTTTAGCTACTTATAAAGTAACAACACTGGGATTGCCTCTAACAGCTTCTGAGAAAGCAGAAGTCTGGAATGTAGAAGCGCGTATTATTTTTCGCGCAAAACCCGATACCAGCGTAAAAGTGAGTTTACCGCTCCTTTTTAATCCTTCTGGCTATACTATTCTGGACGAGGATTTTGTCGCAGCCAATTATGGATTGGCAATTGAACAAGACGATAGTGGACGTACAGCTCTGTGGGCAAAGCGGCGCGCGGAAGGAAAACAATTATTATTCTATCGCGCAATAATATACGAGGATGCTGAAAAGACAACCGATTCAGGTAAACCGCCAGTTTATCCATCAATACCAGATTATCCTGAAAATTTCCGACCAATTATCCAAGGGCTGCTCGATAAGGCTCGACAGCAATCTGCAGATACGGTTTCTTTTGCACAACAAGTCATTAAGCAATTAAACGCTACATCACCAGCACCAGAGCTAAAATTGCTGCTTGAGCATATAAATAATTCCCGTAATCTTGCTAAAGGTATTCACTGGATTTTAGCAGGAGCTCGCATTCCTACTCGAATTATTCAAGGTCTTCGTCTAGAAGATGGTAGGCGTTATTCTGAATTGGAGTCCTGGATACAAGTTCATAATGGTAAGCAGTGGCGCACACTCAATATAAAGGATGGTCAGGAAGGTCTGCCTTCTAATTTTATCATATGGCAAATTGGCGATCAGAAAACGTTTTCTGTCGAGGGGGGGAATGAAATAGGTCTTCAATTTTCTGTAGCAAAAACACTACGGGAATTGGTGGATATTGCAGAATCACGTGCGGTGTTCAAAGGATCACATCTGATGGAGTTTTCCTTATATTCATTGCCGGTTCAAAGTCAGAATGTATATAAGATATTACTAATGGTACCTTTAGGGGCGTTTGTTGTCGTTTTAATGCGCAATCTAATTGGGATTAAAACCTTTGGGACATTTATGCCGGTATTGATCGCACTGGCTCTCCGAGAGACAGAGCTGGCCTGGGGGTTACTGCTGTTTTGTTTGATTGTTGGATTAGGGCTATTATTGCGTGCTTATGTAGATCGATTGAAGCTATTGCTTATTCCGCGATTGGCTTCTGTGTTGACGATGGTAGTGCTTCTCATGGCGAGTATCAGCGTTATCATGCACAAACTTGGACTTGAAATGGGGCTATCAGTAGCATTATTTCCAATGGTAATCATGACTATGACCATAGAACGGATGTCTCTCACATGGGATGAGGCTGGTCCTGCAGAAGCATTTAAACAGGGCGCAGGAAGCTTGCTGGTGGCAACGATTGGCTATCTGGTGATGAATATCGATGCTTTACAACATTTAATATTTGTATTTCCTGAATTATTACTTGTTGTATTGGCAGCCATGCTATTATTTGGTCGGTATTCCGGATATCGATTGACAGAGCTGTGGCGCTTCCGGGCTTTAGCCAAACGCTAAAAAATGCTCAGAACCTTACTAAATCTAAAGCAAGCGGGTGTTGTTGGGATAAACCGACGAAATGCTGATTACATTTTACGTTACAATGAACGTTCCCTCTACCCATTGGTCGATGACAAGCTTCGCACCAAACGACTGGCAATTGCAGCAGGAATTGCTGTACCTGAGTTGTATGGTGTTATTGAAATCGAGCACGACATAGGTAATCTTCCCGATATTGTAAGTGGGCATAAAGATTTCGTGGTTAAACCGGCACACGGCTCGGGGGGTAACGGTATTTATGTGATTATTGGACGAATCAATGATCGCTATCAGCATAACAATGGTAGTTTGTTGACAGAGGAAGATCTGGAATATCATATTTCCAATATTTTAAGTGGCATGTATAGCCTCGGTGGTCAACCAGATCAGGCTCTCATAGAATACAGAGTAAAGTTTGATCCATTATTTGAATCAATTAGTTATCGTGGAGTGCCAGATATTCGTACCGTAGTATTCAGAGGGATACCTGTTGCATCAATGGTGCGTTTACCTACACGTATGTCAGACGGTAAGGCAAATTTACATCAAGGTGCAGTGGGAGCAGGAATAGATTTGGCAACCGGACATACTACGAATGCTGTTTGGCAAAACCATCCAGTTGAACAACACCCTGACACTGGTGCCAACATTAGAGGTTTTAAAATACCTCACTGGGATAAGCTATTAACATTGGCATCCCAGTGTTATGAACTAGTCGGATTAGGTTATCTAGGAGTTGATGTTGTATTGGATCGTGAACTTGGTCCTTTGGTACTGGAATTGAACGCAAGGCCTGGTTTATCCATTCAAATTGCTAATGGAATAGGTATGCAAAAACGTCTTGATTATATTGATCAACTCACTGAAATTCCTGTTTCGGCGCAAGAACGAGCATCTCTTGCTCAGGATCTTTATCTACGAATATAGAAAGCCTGCTTTCTAACAGTTAGTTGTGTTAACCCATGCTAACTTGGATTCTTGCCTATTTACTTAGGTGACAATGGGTTTACTTTAGACTATCCAATATCGCTGGACTTGATCATACTTAAACGAGTGCGTAATATTTCGACCTCTTCAAGAAGCTGGAGCGCCAATGCGGCGCCTGCCAGATTAACGCCAAGATCTTTTTGTAAACGCTGAATAACCTGAACGCGTCGTAGACAAGCACCACTGAAGCGCCACTGTTTGGACGTGATATTCATTGGTTCAAGAATTCCTTCTTCAACTAAAGAAATGATCCACTCTGCATTGACCGCACAGATATGACTTAACTCCCCGAGAGAAAATTCCATATCATCTTCAACGATAATGCCATCGATTGCATCATGATTTATTGTCATTTATACCCCCAATCTGGAGCGCGGATTGAATGCCAGTTTTTGTTCCATTTCTCGGTATAGCATGCGAGCTTGCTCGCTATCAGCTGACGGCAAAACAATTTGCAATATAATGTATAAGTCTCCAGGTGGATGACCTGGAATACCTCGTTCTTTCAGGCGTAGTTTGCGCCCAGATTGGCTGCCAGGAGGTATTTTCAAATCAACAATACCCGCTGGAGTAGGAGCTTTGATTGTTGTCCCCAACGCGGCTTCCCACGGCGTAACAGGAAGTTCGAGAAACACATCCTTTCCCTCAACTTTATAGAAAGGATGCGGTTGAAATGCTACCTCTAAATAAAGATCTCCGGCTCTACTTTGGCCTACACCTGGGCTACCTTGGCCTACGAGACGAATAAGCTGACCCTGACGAATTCCTTTTGGTATTCGCACATTTAATGTACGCTCCTTGATCTGTGGTCGCCCATCAGAGCCTATCTCGGTGTGCTGGAGTGTGATAGTACGAGTTGCTCCATGATAAGCATCTTCAAGATTAATGAATATTTTGGCATGTGTATCTTCGCCGCGTACATTGAAACCATAATCACGATTCTTCCTATTGGCAGTGAAGCGGCTTCCAAATAATGCTTCAAAAAAGTTGCTGAATTTTGAAGCATCTGCTTGGGTAAAGCCACCACCATGAAACTCAAAACCCTGATTCCATCCAGGTGGAGGTTGAAATTCCTGACCACTTTTCCAACTGCTGCCTAATTGATCATAAGCAGCACGTTTTTCAGGATCTTTAAGTACCTCATATGCTTCGCCAATCTCTTTGAAACGGTTCTCGGCATCAGGTTCTTTACTGACATCTGGGTGATATTTTCGTGCCAACTTACGATAGGCGCGTTTAATATCGTCTTGTGTGGCATCTCGTTTGATGCCCAAAATGTTATAGTAATCTTTGAATTCCACTTTACTTTATATTCAATTTATTTTTTATAATTCACAAGATTTCCCAGTTAAAATCAAATTTAAATCTAACACTATATTCGTTTAAGCCAAATCCTATTTAATGTAATTAAGTAAGTATTTAATAATTCTTTTTAATCTATTAGTTGATGATAAATCAATGTAAAGTATAAAAATTGAATCCTAAGAGATTTTTATAATCTCTATTTAAATTAATATGAAATAATTTCTAATTTACTAATAATTATTTTAGCCTAAATGGTTTAAAAAATTGATATATAAGATTAAAGATAAATTAATAAAAATAGGTAATTAATATGATGTTTTATGTGATAAATGGGGAAGATGCTCCGGATAGCCTTGAAAAGCGCATGATAGCCAGACCAGCACATTTAGAGCGCATCAGAGCATTGCAAAATGAAGGGCGACTTATACTTGCAGGACCCTATCCTGCAATTGATAGTCCCGACCCTGGGCCTGCCGGCTTTTCAGGAAGTTTAATTGTGGCAGAATTTGCTTCACTTGAAGCAGCGCAATCTTGGGCGGAAGCGGATCCTTATATTACCTCAGGAGTATATTCAAAAGTAACTGTTAAACCATTCAAAAAAGTTTTACCAGATTAAACCAAATTAAATATAAGAGGTTTCATTAATAAGGATTATCAGATATTTTATGTTACCTATGCCTATAATATGCAAAGAATCACGCTTACAGTCAATCATACTGTTAGAGCGTAATCTTGTATAAATAAATTTATATCAATTTTAAATTACTTAGAGGTAGCTGCATGCGCTTAATAAAAATTCTATTGTTAATACCAGTGTGTATGTCGAGTTTTATTGTCACTTCTCTTCATGCCCAATCGACTGCTGCTGTAGCAAAAGTGAATGGAGTAGTCATTCCGCAGGCGAGGCTTGATTTTATGGTCAAAGCGGCTGTAGCTCAAGGTCAACCTGAATCTTCGGAAATGAGAAATGCTCTGCGCGAGAATCTCATAGCGGAGGAGATTATTGTGCAAGAGGCTCTTAAGAAAGGACTTGATCGGGATCCGGATGTGATAACTCAAACCGAACTTGCGCGTCAGGCGATATTAGTTAGAGCCTATCAGGCTGATTACATCAAAAATAATACCGTGAGTGACGATGTATTACGACGTGAATATGATGCTGTGAAAGCACAGATGGGTGATAAGGAATATAAAGCTCGTCATATCCTGGTTGAAACTGAAGCAGAAGCCAAAGATATCATTGCTTCTCTTAAGAAAAAAGGCGCTTCTTTCGAGAAACTGGCAGGAGAAAAATCAATTGATGTCGGTAGTAAAAACAATGGGGGTGAATTAGGATGGAGCGCAGCTGCAGCCTATGTCAAGCCTTTTGCGGAAGCTTTGCAGAACCTCAAAAAAGGAAGTACGACTGAAAAACCGGTGCAAACTTCTTTCGGATGGCATGTAATTCGCCTAGAAGATGTACGTACTGCAGTCACACCTCCATTTGAAGAAGTAAAATCGAATATGCAGCAACGTGTATTACAGCGAAACTTTGCTACAACTGTGCAAGATTTACGTGGTAAAGCTAAAGTTGAATAAACATATTTTTGCTTGGGAGTCAGTGAAGTTAAAAGGCTTTACTGATTCTCGTTTGTTACTGTTAATGCCTTAACTCTTGAGGATAAAGCACAAAACAATTCATAACTGATTGTGCCTGCAGATTTTGCTACCTCTTCTATTGGTAACTCGTTTCCCCACAAAATTACTGGGCTCCCAATATTAGCATTTTTAACCCCAGTAAGATCAACAGTTAGCATGTCCATGGATATACGTCCAACTATACGTGTACGCTGCCCATTGACAAGTACCGGTGTTCCTGTGGGCGCATGTCGTGGATATCCATCTGCATAACCGCATGCAACGATACCAATATGCATTGGTTGTTCGGCCTGAAATTGACCACCATATCCAACTTTTTCTTTTGCATCAATATGTTGTACGGCAATTATTCTGCTTGATACCGTCATGACAGGGCGTAAACCCAGCTCTGAAGAGGTTTTATCTATCAGAGGGGATGCACCATAGAGCATAATGCCAGGACGTACCCAGTCAGCATGTGCTTCTGGATATTGTAAAATTGCTGCAGAGTTTGCCAATGAGCATGGCAGATGATATTTTCCAAAAAATAAGCGGAAACGTTTGAGTTGTTGATTGACTTCGTCTTTTTTAGAGGGATCATCTGCACAGGCAAAATGTGTCATTAACGTAATTTGATTGATATACGGATTAATCCTTAGCGTGTTAAGTACGGCTAATCCTTCCTCGGGTGTGAAACCAAGACGATTCATTCCTGTATTGATTTTAAGAAATATATTTATCTTAGTTTTTTGTTTTGTTGAGGAGAGCATAGCCAATTGCTCATGATTGTGTATTACTGTACTTAATTGATACTGCCTTATAATTGCTAGCTCTGTTTCAGAGAAAAAACCTTCAAGAAGCAAAATAGGTTGATAAATACCTGCTTCTCTTAAGCGTACAGCAGCATCGAGTTCAAGAACAGCAAAAGCATCCGCGGCTTTTAGAGCGCTTGCAGTATTGAGTAAGCCATGCCCATAAGCATTTGCTTTGATTACTGCCATGATATGTGCATTTTGTGCATGTTTGCGTACGATGCAAAGATTATGCTCAAGTGCTGAAAGATCAATCAGTGTATGGATTGGGCGAGGCATTGATATTATTTATTTGGAAGATAACTTTATCTCAATTGCTTGAATTTTATTCTATTTCTTTAGAAGAGATTGCAAGGGTACAAGAAAAAAAGAAAGATATATTTGATTAAATCAATAGGTTATAACAGATACAAGTTGATTGAATTATATTACGGACAGCTAATTTTTCCACTTTAAACTAGTAATATGGATTATTAGAAAAACATTTTGATGTAACATAAAAAATAATATGTTAGAAAATTCATCTTTATAAAGGAAATTGGTATTTTAATACCGCAACTATTTGATTATTTAAGTAATGTGATAAGAATATAGCGCGCTGATTTTTAACACACTCAAATTTGTGTAATAGGAATAAAATCAGCGTTTATTGTGAATTCAGAGTAACTACAGCCTACCAGAATGTTTAGCCTTTTTAAATCTAAAAAAAATTCTACTGAAAAAAATCCCACTGAAGATAATTCTAATACGGAGAGTTGGACAAGCAAAATCAGACAAGGGCTTGCTCGGACCCGGCAGAATTTCGGCAAGCAATTATCCAGTTTATTGGGTAGTCGCAAAATAGATGAAGCTCTCTATGATGAGCTCGAAACCATCTTGCTTACCGCAGATACTGGCGTGAATGCTACAAATTGGTTGCTGGAAACATTGCGTAAAAAAGTGAAACGAGATGCGTTGAGCAACGCGGAGCAACTAAAAGGAGCGCTTCAGGAGACTTTGGTTAGTTTGCTTGCGCCATTGGCACAACCACTTGATGTTACGACGAAGAAACCCTTTATTATTATGATAACAGGTGTAAACGGCGTTGGGAAAACCACTACGATTGGAAAGCTTGCTCATTATTTTCAATCACAAGGTAAATCAGTATTACTGGCTGCTGGAGATACATTCCGTGCGGCAGCGCGAGAGCAATTATTGGCATGGGGCGAGCGTAATGGCGTTACAGTTATTGCACAGGAGAGTGATTCTCAGAAAAAGAGTGATCCCGCAGCTGTCATATTCGATGCAGTCAATGCAGCCAAAGCACGAGATATCGATATAGTATTGGCCGATACTGCTGGTCGTTTGACTACTCAATTGCATCTAATGGAAGAAATTAAAAAGATCAAACGTGTTATCAACAAAGCGTTACCAGATGCGCCACATGAGGTCTTATTAGTATTGGATGCCAATACAGGTCAGAATGCACTTAACCAGCTCAAGGCTTTTGATGAAGCACTTGGGGTGACAGGCTTAGTTCTTACCAAACTGGATGGAACTGCCAAAGGCGGTGTAATCGCTGCTATAGCCGCACAATATCCACAAAACCCTCCTGCCTTGCGCTTTATCGGGATAGGAGAAGGGCTAGATGATCTAAGACCCTTTAATGCGCAGGAATTTGTCGAGGCAATATTTGATTAAGCTTTTAACAGTTTAAATCTTGGTGGTAGTGGTATTTATGATTAACTTTATCAATGTCTACAAGCGTTACCCAGACGGCTTTGAAGCTCTAAAAAATGTTGCTTTTACAATTCATTCGGGTGAACTAGTATTGGTAGCTGGCCACTCAGGTGCTGGTAAAAGCACTATGTTAAAGCTTATTGCAGCAATTGAACGCCCCACATCTGGCAATATCATGGTAAGCGACCAGAATGTCAATGCACTTAAGAAAAATACAATTCCTTTTTTGCGGCGTAGCCTGGGTTTAATTTTTCAAGATCAGAAAATTTTGTATGATCGAACTGTTTTTGCCAATGTTATGCTGCCACTACAAATACGAGGCTTTCAGAGAAAGACTGCGGCTAGCAGAGTTCGAGCCGCACTTGATAAGGTTGGGTTGCTGGAAAAGGAAAATGCTTACCCCATCACATTATCAGGGGGCGAGAAGCAGCGATTATGTATTGCTCGAGCAGTAGTTCATCGTCCATCTATTTTGATAGCCGATGAGCCAACAGCGAATCTTGATGCAGATTATGCGCAGAGCATTATGGAAGTATTCAGATCTTTTCATCAAGTAGGCGTTACTGTAGTAATTGCTACCCACGACACAGCAATATTAAATGATAACCGGTATCGTATTCTTACACTCAATCAAGGAAAGCTGGTTATATGAACATATGGTTATTTCAACATTGGCAAGCACTAAGCCAGACATTCAAAAAGCTTGTAAATACACCATTATCTAGCCTCCTGAGCATTATTGTGATTGGTATTGCTTTCAGTTTACCTCTTGGTATTTATACTTTGCTTGGGAATCTGCAAACTATCTCGGGTGATACTGTCAATACGCCTCAATTAAGTTTATTTCTTAAACTGAACGCGTCACACACAGATATTGAAAATATTAATTCACAGCTAGAGAAATTTCCTTCTATTGCAAGTTTTCAATTCATCTCCAAGGAAATTGCCTTGCAACAGCTACAACAAGAAAGTAGTTTAAATGATATTGCAAGCAATCTTATAAGAAATCCATTGCCTGATGCTTTTATTATCAATATCCAGCAAATTTCACCTGATGAACTTGAGAATATACGCGCTACCATAAAAAAATGGCCTGAGGTAGAGCATGTTCAGGTCGATACTGATTGGGCCAGGCGATTGGATGCTTTACTCAGATTAGGTCAGCTTGCCGTATTAATGTTAGCTGTGTTATTGAGTCTAGCGTTGGTAATAGTAGTTTTCAACACTATTCGCCTGCAGATATTGACCAAGCGGGATGAAATTGAAGTCTCTAAGTTAATCGGTGCTACAGACAGCTTCATTCGTCGTCCTTTTCTCTATTTTGGTGCAATACAAGGAATGGGCGGTGCGATAGCTGCCTGGCTCCTCATTGCTTTAAGCATTCAGGCAATCAATGAAAGTTTAGTTGAGCTTGCGCAACTCTATGCATCAGATTTTCATTTGAACCATCTTTCTTTACAAGATAGCCTTAGCCTGCTTATTTTTTCAGCGTTGCTGGGGTGGTTGGGAGCAAGGCTATCAGTTGCACAGCATCTTTCTCAAATAGAACCAAAATAAAGATGTTGATTTTTAGTGGGTAAACTTTTTCATACCCAGCATCTCCTATACACAGATTCACTTTCTAGATTTTTATCTTCAAAAAGTAAGATATTTCCTGAATATTCAGGAAATATTTACTTTATTTCTACACTAAAATTTGGGTCTTCAAAAGATTTTCTCTCTTAAATTTCTTAATGATGAGGGAAACTCCAGGGGTTATTAGCACTCTCATGGCATGAGTGCTAAAATAAATTTTAAAATAATAACAATTTAAAACTGAAGTTAAAGGAGAAAGTATGACAACAACTCTAGCGTTACCAACGATAGTGGAAGGTAGTATTGAAGGATATATTCAAACTGTTAACCGCTTTCCTATGCTATCCCAAGAGGAAGAAATTCGTTTAGCGAAATGTCTGAGGGATGAAAATGATATAAAAGCTGCTCATCAATTGGTGTTATCGCATCTAAGAGTAGTAGTTGCTATAGCTCGGGGCTATTTAGGTTATGGGCTACCCCATGCTGATTTAATACAGGAAGGTAATATCGGATTAATGAAAGCTGTGAAACGATTTGATCCGGAGCGTGGCGTACGCCTTGTGTCATTTGCCATTCATTGGATTAAAGCAGAAATTCATGAATTCATCATGCGAAATTGGAGATTAGTCAAAATCGCAACTACCAAACAGCAACGTAAGTTATTTTTTAATTTACGGAGTATGAAACAAGGTCTGGATACCCTGAATCAGGAAGAAGTGGCTGTGATAGCAAAGCAATTGGGAGTCAAATCTGAAGAAGTGGTCGAAATGGAAACCCGCTTTAGTGGTCGCGATATTTCATTAGAGCCATTATCAGAAGAAGATGATGAAAGCTGTAGTCCAATTAATTATTTGACTGATGGAATAGACCCATCGCAAGTATGTGAGAAAGAACAGATTTCTCGCATATACCATGAAAGACTTAAAGAATCACTTGCAAAACTTGATGATCGTAGTCGTCATATTATTGAGGCCCGCTGGTTAAGAGAAAAAGATACTGCGACGCTTCATGAATTGGCTGAAGAACTGGGGGTATCAGCTGAGCGGGTTCGACAGATTGAAGTCAAAGCAATTCAGAAAATAAGAAATGCAGTTGCTGATGCCATCTAATTTTATACAAAAATCATGCTTTTTGTTATAAATAAAACGGCTATAAACTGGTAAACTATGATGGTTCGCAAATTTATACTTTGAATACCGTACGTGGAGAGGTACCGAAGTGGCCATAACGGCGCTGACTCGAAATCAGATGGTTGGGGTAACCTGGCACGTGGGTTCGAATCCCACCCTCTCCGCCAAGTATGTTCCAAGCGTTACCCTTCATTGCCAAATATACCCGCATAAATACTAAGTTTCAAGAGATTTTAGCCAACTATAGGCAACTATAGAAAATGTGGGTAACAAATCCAAAAAGAGGGTAACATTATGGGTAAGTTTAATTACCCATGAAAAGTTACCCGCATGAAGCTGACTGACCCAGTTATTAAAGCGGCCAGGCCTAAAGATAAGCCTTACAAGTTGTCTGATGGTGACGGCCTTGTCTTGCTGATTCAGCCCAATGGTTCTAAGTGGTGGCGGTTCAGATACCGATATAACGGTAAAGAAAAAATGCTATCCATTGGGACTTACCCAGAAGTTACCCTCAAAGAAGCCCGATTCCTGCGGGTAACTACTAGCGATTTATTGAAGGAAGACATTGACCCTTCCCGGTATCGCCAAGAGCAAAAACTAGCTAAGACATTAGCAAGTGAAAATAGCTTTGAATCGGTAGCGCGTCTATGGTGGGATAGCTGGAAGCTTGCCAGGACAAAACGTCATGCTGATTATGTCATCAGAAGGCTTGAAGCTGATATCTTCCCCATGATCGGGAATAAACCCATTAACAGCATTACAGCTCCCACCCTGTTAATGACAATCAAAAAGATTGAATCGCGTGGCGCTTTGGATATAGCCAAACGAGCATTAAGCACCTGTGGTCAGGTATTCCGTTATGCAGTGGGTCATGGATTGGCAGAGCGTAACCCAGCAGCGGATATTAAGCCCTCTGACGTACTCAAACCTACCCAAAAGACCAACTACGCAAGGCTAGATCAAAAAGAGTTACCCGAATTGCTTAGAAGGATAGATGCATATGACGGGCAACCTTTAACCAAACTCGCATTGCAGCTAATGGCGTTAACGTTCGTTCGTACCAGTGAATTGATTGGCGCGCGATGGGGTGAAGTAGAACTTGATGCAAAGCTATGGCGCATACCAGCAGAACGCATGAAGATGCGAACACCTCACCTAGTGCCCTTGTCTGCTCAGGCTATAGCAATCTTGGAGAAGATAAGTGACCTATCAAGCTATTCTCTTTTACTGTTCCCTGGTGAACGTGACCCTAACAAACTCATGAGCAATAACACCTTGCTGTTTGCCCTCTACCGTATGGGTTATCACTCAAGAATGACTGGTCACGGTTTCAGGGGAATAGCATCGACCATCCTGCATGAACAAGGCTATCCTCATGAGCATATCGAACTACAGCTTGCACATTCCCCCAGGGATGAAATATCAGCTTCCTACAATCACGCGCTTTATTTAGAACCACGTAAGCGAATGATGCAGGACTGGGCGGATTATTTGGAAGCCGTTAAAACCGGATCGCCTGCATTACCTTTTAGAGTCGCATAATCAAGTAATTTGCTTTAATAGATATGAGCCAGAAAGAAATTAATAATTTGATTGATATGGTTCTTTCCATAACGCCTTACCCAGAAATCAAAGGCGGTAAAGCGCCACCTTTTCAAGACTGGGTTAGGAAATTTCCAAAGTTAGAAGGTATAAATAAGAAAACGGGAGAAACTATGGGAGAAACTATATATGGGGAAGAAGCAATACAAACGTTGCTGAAGATTGAAAGCGGCTGTCTCGTCAAAAAACCTGAGCATCCATTTGATCAGCTTGCTAGAGAATGCTTTGTCGCTTGTTACTGTGCCGCGCACTATGAAGAATTCCTAAATGCGGACCCGACGACGGTTAATAGAGAAGCGCACGAATCAATGGAAAGAACCAGAAAGCAAATAGTAAAGTCAACCAATACTTTAATCAACTTGCTGGAAGTTGGAGCTATAGTCAAATCTGGTGTATAGAGAGTTAAGCGGCTGCCTGTTTTTGATCTCCTGATTGTTTAATGCCGTTAA